>CAZVAO010000111.1:4171-7444 GCA_964625175.1 uncultured Clostridiaceae bacterium | reverse complement strand
GAGGTACCCCACCTAATCTTTATTGTTTAACTAAACAAACAACCGACTCCACATGCCCTGTATGGGGGAACATATCGACGGGTTGAACATTACCAGATACGGCATACCCATTTTCAACTAGAAAAGCCAGATCTCGAGCTAAAGTGGCTGGGTTACAGGAAACGTAGACAACCTTAGTGACTTCAGCTTTAACAATAGCTTGCAATAGTGCTGGATCACAGCCCTTGCGCGGAGGGTCTACCACAACAACATTAGGATTGATCCCTTCTCTAATCAGTCGTGGAATGATTTCTTCCGCTTTCCCTACAATGAATTGCGCATTCATAATCCGATTGAGCTTTGCATTGCGTTTAGCATCGGCAATTGCTGCGGGAACAACGTCTACCCCAATGACCTGGTCCGCCTTGTCCGCAAGCATTAATCCAATCGTTCCAGTCCCGCAATAGGCATCAATGACGACTTCATCGCCCCGGAGGTCTGCCATGTCGATTGCTTGTTGATATAAAACCGGCGTTTGTCTTGAATTCACCTGATAGAAGGACTGGGCTGAGATAATGAATTTACGGTCTAGCAGGTCATCGACAATCTCTTTGCCACCGAGGAAGCTTGTCTCTTTTTTCCCCATAATCACATTGGTTTTGCGATTATTAATATTGAGAACTACCCCTGTCAATTCAGGTAATGCTGCCTCTAATGCCTTCGTGACATTGCGCAATGCTGGCAAATCTTCTTCGTTAATTACAAGGACAATCAGTAGTTGCTCTGTGCCTGGTGCAACCCGAATAATCACATGGCGCAGAACCCCCGTATGATCTATTTCGTTATAAGGCTTAACCCAAAAGGCGTTAATGTACTTACGCAAAGCCTTTAGTGCTTTATTGATTAGGGGATGTTGGATTGGACACGTTTCGACATTAACAATGTCATGGGACCGTGGCTTGTAAAAGCCTATTGTAACATCGCCTTTTTTTCCACTTACCGGCAGACTGGCTTTGTTGCGGTAATGCCAGGGATTTTCCATCCCCAGAACAGGTGCAACGTTCACTTCGCTTAGTCCCCCAATGTGCGCCATAGCCTCTTGCACTAAATTCTGTTTGACACGTAATTGAGCCTCATAAATTTGATGCTGTAGTTGGCAACCACCACATTCGTCATAAATGGGACAAGATGGTGTCACACGATCCGCAGAGGGTGTTACGAGTTCGGTAATTAATCCGCGCGCATAGGTTTTCTTTGTAGATATAATCTCTACATTTACAATATCTCCCGGTATTGAAACAGGAACAAATATTGTGAACCCTTCATATCTCCCAATCCCCTCAGCATTATGACTCAAATTTGTAATCTCGATTTGGTATTTTTCACCGACTTCTACAGGAATGCTTATCATTATATCTTACCTAATTTCAAATGTATTTTTACTTCTTTACTTCGATAGCTTTCTAGCGTTTAGAAAACTATTTGAACACAGTATAGAGTATCGGGATGAGCAAAAATGCAACCCACGCATAGTTCCATTGTCCAAACCCTGCGCCAATCACAAAGTATAGGATCACTGCAATTAGGAACAAACTATTTTTCCATGTGGGACTAAAAATTCTATTCGCCTCATCCTTATTCCCAATGTTTTCATCTGCCACATCGTTGACAAGACTATCAATACTAACGGAGAAAAGCTTCGCCAACGCACTGATATTTTCAATATCGGGAAGAGACTCCCCACGTTCCCATTTGGATACAGCCTGACGAGAGACGTTTAACTGATTCGCCATATCTTCCTGTGACATATTATTTTCTTTTCTCAGCCTGACTATTGCCTTTGATATCTGTACCATAACTATTATACCCCTTTAATCTGGTTTATAGGGCCTATAAATCTAAGTCCTTGCCAACATCCTATTCGTATTCTTGGTTCTAAGCCACCAATTCTAGTTTGAATTGGCGCAACCAATGGTTGCATCGCTAATAAAGGGTTTGTTTTAAGTTAATAGCGCTCGATTAACGATTAGTGGCGCTCTGCAAAGCATCTTGTACGGCAAGTTTATAGGCATTACACGTCACTGTGGCTCCCGCTATCGAATCAACCATCAGGCTTTGGGCCCCAATGATTCGCTCAAAAATACCCTCTCTGGCTTCATCAGTGGTAATCATCATATCGTCCACACTCGTTATAGAGATCATTACCCCGGCTTCAATAACTACATCGACTTCATTCTTCCAACGGCCCTGATCACATTGCCCGTGATAGGTGCCATCAGGCAATCCACTGATATTAATCGGTGCAAAGGTTTGATTTTCGAGCTCATCAAGTCCCCTATTAAAAAATGTGAATGTTAGCCACAGTATTAAGACAATCACCATCAAAACGATCAAAATCTTCTTCTTCATACTCTTACTTCTCCCATCTAAATACCTGATATGCTATATCCGGTCCATTGATTTCCAAAACCACAACAGAAGGGCGGCGATCGGTGCCACGCGGACGACTCACAGATCCTGGATTGATCATCGTAACCGCTTGATATTCCCCAAAATATAATTCATGGGAATGTCCGAAGACAATCATATCAACCTCATCGTTAGCGAATGTGTTGAATGCTCGTAAAAGCGTTGTGCGCCCACGCCCTTCATGCCCATGGACCACGCCAATTCTCTGCCCTGCAACCTCTAGAATCACTTTCTTCCCAAAGAAGTCCTCGAGGATATCGCCGTCGTTATTGCCTGCTACCGCTACAACATCTGCTATTGAGCCGAGGGCCTTGATATAATCCATATCGCAGATGTCTCCAGCATGCAGAATTAAATTGACACCAGCAAAAGCTTCAATAAGTGGCTGCGAAAGTAGAGTAGCGCGCCGACTATGGGTGTCAGCAATTATTCCAATCTTCATTTATTGTATCGTCACTGGCAGCGCAAAATTTCCATCAGCCTGAGGCGGGAACGGATCGACCGCCTGTACCGCATTAAGGTTCAAGGCGCCATAGATATGGGGGAAAACTTCAGCCGCCCCGTATAAGTCTTCATATATGACAGGACTAGTGAGACGGTTCTCGTCAATTGATAGCAGCACGAGCCCCTGTTGATGTTTAAACATATGGTTGGCAACTCTAATGAGCTGGTCAGCAGTTGAACAATGAATAAAACCATCCGTTATTAGCGTATCGGCTTTATAAGTGCCTGCTTTTTTAGCTTGCTCCCAATCTTCTTGGCTTGTTATGTGAAGAATCATTATCATACCTCTTTTAGTAGTTGGTCAGTAGTCAGTAGTCAGTG
>CAZVAO010000111.1:0-4071 GCA_964625175.1 uncultured Clostridiaceae bacterium | reverse complement strand
TCAGTAGTCAGTGAATAATGAGCAAGCGATTGTTAAAGAAGGTGCATCATGTGTCAAACATTGTTTAATCGCCGCCTTGCGGTTGTTTAATGCACTTCACGCGTATAATATAGTTAGCTGGTTTTGAATTGGTAGAAACCACAAAGAACACAAAGACTAGTGATTGAACTGTCTGTTCAAAAGGTGTTAGGGTAGGGTTCAGTTAAGATGTTGCCGTTTCCAGCAAAAAGAAATCCGAGGAACAGGCATCAAGGACTTGTCTCAGGTGCGAATTATATATAAAACACAACATTCTTTTACCACGTTTAACCACTGCTTAAGAACGTTTAACGATTGTTTGACTATTGTTATTCCATCTACCCCAATTGTACAGGTCTTACCCGTTTATGACTGCGATAAATAGCATCTGCTCCAATAATGAGTTGATCCTCGTATTCGATAGGCAGTTTAGCGAGCACTTCCATCGTCGCAAAATCGGAGATTGTAAGTGCTCTGCTGCATTGCTCTAAATACCCACCCTGTGCGGTTTCATCGGAGACTTCTGTCGTCCAATCAAGCACCGTAATCTCAGGAAAGCGTGGCCCGAAATGACGTGCCTCTTTTGAAGCCACAAAGTTTGCCCAGTAGAAGATTAAATGATCGCGATATTCCGCAGGGAAGAGTTTAGGCAACCAATCATGGGCGTATTTACGATAACGGTCCTGCCAATCCATGTTGGCTGCTGAAATATCTGCATCTTGATTAATATCACGGGCAACAATGCGTGCAACCTCTTCTGTAATCTGACGATGGGAACTGTAGGTCTCATCGGTGACATGCCAAAAATAGCCGTAGAAAAGAGCGCGCGGTAACCAGAACCCTTTGAACCATGGTGCGACGTAACCAGCGAATTGCTGGTCCCACTCGTGAGAAGGCACGCCGTGGTTATCCACAAAGGCATCCGGTAGCCAGCGTTTGTAGAAATGTGGGAGGGCAAGGCACTCACTAAATGGGGTGTCTTCGTTGAAATAATGGTTGGCGATTTCCTGACCGACCGAATTATAACGAGCTACGTGGAGTTTCCACTCCGGGTTATCTTGCATCAATTGGTAATGGACAGCGGCGCCATCTGCGTTTTCAAGTGGGACCACCATAATATTCAGCTTTTGACGATAGTGCGCATACTCAGGGTTCGTGAGCAGCGTTTGAATCATCCGAAAAGCGGAGTTTGTTGCAGAAACTTCATTGGCATGATGACGATGGTTGAGCATGAACCCAACACGTGTATTGATTAATTTCGCTCGCGAGATCACATCCGCCCTAAAGTCAGGCTTGACCTCGAGTGCCTCAATCTTTCTTCCTTGATAGGTCTCCCCGATGTGAACCAGCGCCAGTTCAGGTATTTCTGCCATCTCTGCCATCAGTTTATTATTCATCTCATAGCTGATTACTTCAGTTTGGGGAACTGAAATCGTTGCTATATTGGTCGGATCAGCCGAGTTCTGACACTCAAGTGGGAAATGATAACGATCAGTACGAAATGCATCGACCTCATATTTGAAATCAATGGTGCTCACCCTACCCAGCAAATGGTCAGGGAATAAATTGACTCCTTTTGCCGCTAATCTGAGCCATGTTTGCATCCTATTCTCGATGGTTTGCGCTTCCCCTTGCAGTTGATATTCTAATTGTTGGGAGGATCTCAGATAATTGATTTCAATCAATTGACTGTTTTGATCTAAGCTAGTCGAAAACTCGTGGTAAAGCCCTGAGGATTCGATCCCCGCCCGTTCGTGTATCTCTGTGTACAAGGTTGCTTTAAGTCTTGGGGATGCGCCTTGTTCCACCCGGATAACCGGCAAAATCAAACCAGGCTCACCAATATGTACCCCATGACGCAAGCCCAGCGTGCGGAAGAAATCAAGTCCAACAAAATAGAGATCTTCGTGAAAGGCGTCAAGCGTTGAGATGAGATCCTGACGCGTAGACAACTTATGCTCCGGCTCACTGGCCACTATTTCTAAACGAAGTTCGCGGAAAAAAGGTTGTCTTTCGGCACTTAACACACCGTCACAATGGTTTAATGCGTGTTCCGCAACATCTGGTAGAATCTGATCTTGATAGAAATCCCATAACTGTTCCAAATCCGTCTTGATGCGACGTTTCAAAATAATGCGATCATTAACGGTGACTTCCAGTAAACCCGTATTTGGATGAACCTTGCCGATTTGTGGCCACTGGGAGAGATAAGGCCGCTCGCTGAAGCTATTGTTCCAGCTATCCTTCAAAATTAGGTGATTGTCTAGATCGTAGCATTCGATGGCATAGTCGTGATTGGTCCCTTCTGCTAAGGCATAAAATTCAATCTGCTCGCGTTTGATGGGCAATACGTTGGCAACGAGATCATCGACTGGATAGAGTTCCTGCAAGAGGCGTGTAGCCAGCTCGAAATATTTGCTAGGATCATCGCCGCGGTCTGGATTAAGGGTAGGCGTCCCCCCTGCTTCATCGCCCCAATCACTTATACCTGGCGCTAAAAAAGGCCTAAACCCAATGCGGATTTGCCGCACGGCCTGTGCATACTCAGGTTTTAGGAGCTGAGGAACAATATCTTCCATGATCCAAGATATTGCCTGCTTATAAGCGCGGTAAACTCTTATTTTTGCGGTCATAATCCCCATTTTTTTCAGGGACTCAGCAATTTCTGTTTCTAATTCTTTGCGCACTTGCAGTGGCTCGCTGATGATGATTTTAATTGCAAGCTCATCACTCGCTTTGAGTTTTGGGAAGACCTCTGTTGCGAGCAACTCGCGAACAGTGTCTACTTCCCACTCGGGAGCTATTTCCCACTCTTGCTTTAAAAACGGTTCACGGCGAGCGTGTAAATCTACCTGATATTCTGCTTTGACTTGCTCTTGCCACTTTTGAAGCTTTGCATCTTCGGGACCAATATTCAAGAAGACTTGATCCTCTGCCTGCATAGTTGAAGCGGCCTGTAGGAGTTGGCCTGCAGCTGTTTTACCAGCAAGTGTTGCGTTTATAAATTCACTGATATCATTTAGATCTGACCCGTCACTGAGGCTGGGATAATCAAGGAGAAGTGACTTACCCAAGTGTAGTAGCCCTTGTTCGTGGCCGCTAAGATGGATGACCTTGTTTGCACCATCGAGCGCAATACGTGACTCTTTTTGCTCAGTTAGCACAGCGCAAACGACTGGTAGGTTGTTGGCTTCATCCTCAATTAAGGGCCAATGCCAAGATGTGCTTTCCAAGGAAAGGCGGGCAGCACAGTTGGTTAGCGCTGCTAAAAGTGTAAAAGACACCTCTTTTGGTATCCTGTAGCGCAGCTCAAGGGGCGTCGCAAAGCAGACTTCTCCATCTTTCAATGTGTTCAGCCCCAGCAAATTGCTCAAATCAAGCTTCTGGTCTGTTTTTTGAATGGCAAAGTCGTTAGTCATCTCACGTTTCCCCAGGTTATTGATTGAGAGCAGGTCACCATTATAGAAGACGTTTTGAACGGCCATTGGTGTACTTAGTAGCGGGGCGATTCGCACAGGGCCTTCACTGTAAATCTTGATTTTCAACTCTGGACCATCCATTACCTCGATGGCAACTATGCGGGAAGTACTCCCAAGCTGTTGCTGTAAGTAGCTAAACTGCCAATCCGCTGTTAGAGCTGGAAAGAGCCCACAGAGTAAACGCCGCAACTGGTAGGCGCTCGTGCTATTCACCTTGATGAAGACAGAACCCCTCTCATCCAACCTCACACTGCTCGCCCCTGCACTCGCAGATATGACCACATCACCTGCAGAAAAGTTTAGTGAGTGAGCCGAATCATACATCGCTAAAATCGGATCGTCTAGCGCCACACACTCATAGGCCATGCGAGCTGCAAGTTCCAGGGTAACCGCTGCTATTTCAGCATTCAAATCATAAGGAACGTAGATTTTCCCTTTAAAACCCTCAGCAAGCCCGTCTGCATTCTTGTCGTGTAATAGACCCTCAATTGTATAAAGCGAAGACAAATTTTGCATCTCACTCACCTCAAATTTTCGTAATAATCCGTTAAACTGCTATTTATGGCTTACTGAA
>CAZVAO010000110.1:0-7531 GCA_964625175.1 uncultured Clostridiaceae bacterium | reverse complement strand
GGAGCTTTTTCTGTTAGTCAAGGCGATAGGTGATGGGTGATGGGCGATGGGCGATGGGTGATGGGTGAGAATCCCCTCTGCTTCCATGCAAAGCTACCCATCTTATGCTGTCATTCTTAGGAGTGGGCACCGCGACGCAGGATTATTCCTACAGAACCAGCCCCCGTCAACCTCTTGCTCCGAAAAAACCTCCCACCATGTAGGGAGGCCCATTGCTTGCCGCGCGTACGCCTAGCGGGGCATCCGCACCTTAGTGTGCGGCCGCAGGCCATTCAATTCGAGAGGGCGCAATAATACAGAACAATCGTAAGTATACAATTTTATATGATTTAAAACGAAAAAAGCCCTGTTATCTGGGCTTTTTCGGTTATTGAAGGACAATCTCCAACCGCTATGCTCTTAGGAGTCAATTCTAATGATGATTTCACGCCGCCCATCGGGTAATGTGCGCTCTTCCATTTCAGTTTCTACCCCGGCATCAACCATCGTTTGCCAAGCCATCGTAATCGTATTGAAAAAGATCCGCACATCCTTAATAATCATTCGCCGTTTCTGATTTGAATTATCCCGCTCTGGAGGCGGTGGAACGGCTAGAAGATGCTCAATATATTGGGTAGTCTGGCGCACTGTCCAGTCTTTTGCCACAATTTTCTCAGCCGTTTTAAGGCAGAGGTGAGGATCCTCAATCGCTAATAAAGCGCGACCATGACGCTCTGTTAGCTTTGAGCCTGCTAAAAGCGCTTGCACCCCAGCTGGCAACTTCAATAATCTCAGTTTATTAGCGATAGTTGATTGCGCCTTACCCATTTGCCTCGCTAATTCCGTTTGCGTCAATCCGAATTCCTGCAACAGCGTTTGGTAAGCCACTGCTTCTTCCAATGAATTTAGATTTTCCCTTTGGATATTTTCAATGAGTGCGGCCCGAGCAATTTCCTGATCTGTAAACTCTTTGATGATAGCTGGTATAGCGGTTAGATTCGCCATAACCGCTGCTCGCAACCGCCGTTCCCCCGCTATTAATTCGTAGTTGTTATTTACGCGCCGTACGATAATGGGCTGCAACAGACCGATTTCGCTAATTGACGCACTTAACTCCGCTAATTTTTCTTGGTCAAACGCCTTACGTGGTTGATAGGGATTCATCTGTATGCGATCGATTGCTATTTCAACGATCTTTGTCGCCCGTTCTCTAGTGAATAAACCCATTTCAACACCTCCCAACATACTGTGTTTTAGCAATATACTTAAATGAACATTCAGCATCATTCCTAATGCTGAACGTATGTCTGGCCTCTTATAACTTATTTTAGTGGTCGCTTTTTGGGCATCCCCGGTCGTCGTGGGTATTTTGTAGGGGTAGCCATAATTTTCGGTATAATAATTAGCTGCCTCTGCCGTCCATCTGGTAGTTGATAGGCGATCACGTCACCCTGTCCCCCTCCGAGTATGGTAAGCGCAGTGGCGGCACTCTCCAGTTCAGCCATACCACTATCACTCTTCATCGCGATGAAACAGCCTCCTACCCGTGTGGATGGCAAGCAATATTCACCGAGAATTGCCAGGTTTGCGACTGCGCGTGCGGTCACTAGGTCAAAGAGTTCCCGATAATGTGCTAATTGGCCAAAGGACTCCGCCCGTTCGTTGACGACCCCGACATTTGTAAGGCCTAATTTCTGAGCGGTGTTTTCTAAAAACCTTACCCGTTTCTGCAAGGAGTCTAATAGCACAAAATTTTTGTTGGGATTACAAATAGCGAGTGGAATTCCAGGGAATCCTGCCCCGCTGCCAACATCCAGAATTGTTTTCGCCTGCTGAAAAGCGGGCACCTGCTGTAAGGCAAGTGAGTCAACAAAATGACGTATGACCACTTGTTCTGGTTCCTCAATCGCTGTTAAATTATAGTGTCGGTTTTCAGACTCTAGGTAGTCATAAAACAGCGCCAATTGCTCCAGTGCCAAACCTTCAATTTCCCCGGGCAACTCTGCTAGATAATGCTTGAGATAGTCTCTAAAAGTCTTACTCACGATTCACACTCCGTTCGGAACGATCGGTCTCAAGTTTAACAAAGAGCACCGCAATATCAGCAGGTGAAACGCCTGAAATGCGGGATGCTTGCCCAATTGACTCGGGCCTAATTTTACTCAGTTTCTCCCGTGCCTCATAAGATATTGCCAAAATATCCTGATAATTGAATGCTGCAGGAATCTTCTTATCTTCCATCCGATTGAATTTATCGACCAGTTGTTGTTGCTTCGTGATATAGCCTTCATATTTTGTCATCAATTCAAGTTGGTAGCGGATTTCGCGTGGCCACTGCTTAAATTCCGGCGCAAAATCAATCAGTTTTTCGGCCGTCATTTCTGGCCGCTTTAGCAGTTGATAGGGACTAGTACTTTCTTTAAGTGCGGAGGTGTTGAGCGCTAGCAATTTAGCATTGGCCATCTCACTTGTTTTAATTCGCGCTGTTTTTAACCAGATATTTGCCTCTGTTAACAATTGGCGTTTCAGACAAAAGGCCGCCCATCTCTCATCATCCACAAGTCCAACCTTACGACCAATAGCCGTTAAGCGCAAATCGGCGTTATCTTGCCGCAACAACAGGCGATATTCCGCACGCGAGGTCATCAGCCGATAAGGTTCGTTCGTCCCTTTTGTCACTAAATCATCAATAAGCACCCCAATATAGGCTTCAGAACGCCGCAAAATTAACGGCTCTTGCCCCTTGAGCGCAGCAACCGCATTGATTCCAGCGATCAACCCCTGCCCCGCTGCCTCTTCATAGCCAGATGAACCATTAATCTGTCCAGCTGCAAAGAGCCCTGGAATATCCTTCATCTCTAAAGTTGGTTTCAGCTGCTCGGGCACAAGGTAATCATACTCAATGGCATAGCCGACGCGCATAATCTCGGCATGTTCCAATCCCGGAATCGTACGCAACATCTGCCACTGCACGTCTTCTGGCAAGCTCGTCGATAAACCATTCACATACACCTCAGCCGTATTGTAACCTTCCGGTTCTAGAAATATTTGATGACGGAGCTTATCTGGGAAGCGCACGACTTTATCTTCAATGGACGGACAATAACGCGGCCCCGTTCCTTCGATAACACCACCATAAAGTGGTGATCGATGTAAGTTATCACGAATCACCTGATGCGTTTGCTCATTAGTAAAGGTAAGCCAACAGGGAAGTTGCCGCACATTTTGGCTATGGGGACGGAACGAAAAACCACTAATGTCTTCATCGCCAGGTTGAATGACCATTTTAGTATAATCGATGGTGTTCCCATTAATGCGTGGCGGGGTTCCGGTTTTGAAACGGCCCAATTCCACCCCTATTTTACGCAAATTTGAGGAAAGTTTCTGTGCAGCAAATTGACCATTCGGTCCACCACTAAAGGCAACATCTCCGTAAATGATACGGCCTTTTAAGTAGGTGCCCGTTGCTAAAATAACGGCTTTTGCTTCATAAATCGCACCACTATTCGTTCGAATTCCACTGACGCGCCCTGCTTCTAAATAGACCTCTTCAACGATGGCTTGGATAATTGTGAGTCCTTCCTGATTCTCTAGGGTGTGTTTCAAACGCTGTTGATATAATGTTTTATCTGCTTGCGCGCGCAATGCGTATACAGCAGGGCCTTTGCTCCTATTTAAAATTCTAATCTGCAGATAGGTATCGTCAATTGCTTTAGCCATTTCTCCACCTAAAGCATCTATTTCACAAACAACATGTCCTTTTGCGGGGCCACCAATGGATGGATTACACGGCATCAATGCAATGTTATCCAAATTCAAAGTAACGATTGCGGTTTGACAGCCCAAACGAGCGGATGCTAATGCGGCTTCGACACCAGCATGACCAGCACCAACTACGATTACATCAAATTTGCGTGTTAACATAATTTTCACCTACCAAATATTTGAAGCTTCTACATTATATCAAATTTCCGAGCAAATACTCAAACAAAGCACTGAAACTCATCTTTTTAAGTCGATTAATCTTTAATTTGCTAGAAGATTAAGAATAGATATTAAATAAATATCAATTATGATGTACAATATAAGAATAGTTCAACAAAATATAATATAGTAAATTTCCTGACCACTTTGCTATTTAGCATCAAAATTATTTTAATGAAGGGTTGTGCAAAAGATGGGAACCAGGCCAGAAACTCAACTACTAAGATATTTAAAAGCCTACAATAAAAATATCTCACAGAACCTTACGGATTTTGATGACCGTGTTCCAACGATTCAATTGAATAAATATCTCAATAGTCCCTGGGTCAAAATTAACGTTGACTTTACCGAGGGTTCAGAAATCCTCATTGCTCAAGATCCTGACCCAGATTTGGCAGAATTAAGTTCAAGCCAACACGCAGCAGCCTTGGACCTTTTTTACACTTTAAAAGAATTCGATATGCTTCATAAACAAGAAGCGAATTCCCGCATTTTGGTGGGTATTGGCGTTTTTCAAGACGTCAATGCGCCTAACCCGCGTAAAATTCCAATTTTACAACAGGTATTATTCCTTAAATCAACAAATGAAGGGAAAACAATCCGGGTTATTTGCAACGGTCCACTAACACTAAATCCCGAGCTGCTCTCTAGCATACCAATGGCTTCTCCCGCACTCGTGCAAGAGTGTTTAGATCTATATAGTTCGCATTCTTCTGACTTAACAAGCCAAAAAAACATTGTTGAGTTTCTTTCAGCACTCCATAATCTCATTACCATTGGCGGCAGTGATACCATTAGAATCTCATTCGAGCCTTTCCTCTTTCTTTCGACGGATTTCACGCTCTATTCTGAGTTGGTCGATCAATTGTTAAACGGCGAAAGCATGCAGCCGCACTTAGCTCAGTTTATTTTTGATGTAGATCAACCTATGGTAGAAAACGATCGTGCTGATCAGGGTCCTATAAGTGAAATAACGATTAGCAAGTTGGATCAGGATCAACTCGTGCTGATTCAAGATATGATCGGAACAGATTCAACGCCAATTGTAACCGATGTTGTTCGCCATTATCTACATAGTGACAAAAACGTACTCATAGTAAGTCCTTTAGACCACCTCTTAGAAGCTGTTTCCTCTGAATTCCCTAGCGGAATTAAGTCGCTTAACTCTTCTTCAAAGGACACTGAGGATAAACACCCCACCGCTTCAGAAGAACTACTTGCTGCTCAAATAGCCTATGGGGAAAGCTATCAATCTGCTCTCGACGCCCTTGGAAAAGTAAAGCAACGTCTTAAATTACGGAAGATCCAAGTCACCACACCCAAATCTCAAAGTGTTGCACCCGTTGTTCCATCTCAAGGGGACACCTCGAGCATGCGTATGCTTAGTATTAACACGGCTAAACGCAATTTCTGGAAACGCACCACAACCCCTACCCGGGCAGAGCTGGTTGAGCTTCTTCGTGATTTTAAAGCACTGACGACTTCTGATATTATACGCGATAAATGGTGTTGGAAAATTATCGAAGCTACGCGTTATGTCCGCAAGCGCAAAGAGCTCGTTGAATTAATTGACAATCTTAAGCTCCATTGTGACGGTTTGACTCGCCGGGAAACCATCGCCGTCAAAAAGAACGTTAGCAAGGAATTGCTGCTTGCTGAATTGCCGCAGATTATCGCCCACTTTGACGATCAAGGAACCTTATCTCCGGAAGAATTAGCAAGAAATAGCAACTGGAATACGATTGTTGATGCTTATTCTGTTAAGGGCAAGAAACCGGTTTCAAAGGCTGATTTTCAAGATATTGAAATCTTTATTCGTAGCCAAGACGCTTATAAGGAGCTTGCCCAAAAATGGGATACGGTGTTGCCACCTTCTCAACATGATATTCTGTCAATGAACTGCGCTCAACTTCAACAGCTCTTAAGCCATCTCCAAAAATCACTAGCTTGGAACGCCACCGTCTTTGAGCCATTAATTAATCGCATGCAAGCTGCAGGATTTGATTGGACGGCTTTCTTCACAACATTCAATCAAGCCTATGTAGAAAAGGGTTTCATCAATGTCTTGAACGATGATGTTTTGCCTAATCTCTATATCCATCTCCAAAACCGAATTAATGAGCTTTCGCTGAATGAAGACATTTCAGACTTAGTTGATACAAATACCCTGCTCCAGAATAATACCATATTAAATCTTAATCCGTATTTGCAAGATTTGCAGCAGGCCAAAGCGAATGTGACCCATAAAACGGACCAAGCTATTATAACCAGCAGCCGCGGCTCTCTCACTTTTTTAAGCTGGGCAGACTTTCTTAATACTCAGCAAAAATTGAGTACCCCCGCACACTATGATTTAGTGATCATCTTAGCAGCGGAGCAAATGGATGCCTTTGGCCTCTTACTGTTCTACTACACGAATCAAATGTTGCTAATTGGAGACCCTGCTCAACGACCACTCGTCGCGAAACCAACACCTTCGCCTGCCCTAGCGGAAATTAAGGCTTCACTTCTCGACCAGTTTAGTGATTATGATTTCCCTAATGAGCAGCATAGTTTGTGGGAAATGCTCCAAAACTTGCGGTTTAAACCCTTAAAACTCAACATGAATGTTGATCATCTCCCTGCCCTAACAAATCTCTTAAGTAAAGAGGGTTATGACAATCAGTTGGTCTCGTTCTTGCCACTTGATGCACTGAAAACAGGCATCTTACCAAATGCACTAGACAAAATTATCGCAGAAGACCAACATGATACCGAAAGTATTCTACATTATATTCATAATCTACTTCAAGCACTGGATCGAAGCTCAGCTTCCCAAAATCTAAATGTGGCCGTCTTGGAATTTGATGAGCAATTACACGATGAAATCTTCACACCTCGCCATATTGAGCAGCTCTCAAAGGGAGTAAAACAACTCAACGTAACGGCATCGCGTTTATCAGACTTAACAAGGCATTTTTACGATGTCGTGATTCTATTGGATATGAAAATCACTAAATCATCCGATTACACAGAGAGCTATCAAAAGCGTATTAATCGCGTTGTATCATTGGCGCAGAAACGGTTGATTTATCTGTATTTAGCCAATCGTCCGAATAGCAAGTTGGGAAAGGTGCTCACAGCACCCCAACATTCGCTTGCATTCAAACCAACGCCAAGCTCTTCCCTGATTGAGGATGTTCTCCGTCATATTCGTATCCGTCGACACGATTTCTTGCAAATGGACACAATTGCCAAAGAACCTGTTGACTTATTTATTCCGTCTGCATCAACCGTCGTGTTAACTGCAGACACACTTAAAAGCATTAATACCCACCATGATTTTTTGAATTGGGTTCAACAGCTTTATGACCAAGGATTAAATATCCTCGTCATCAAAGATCCTTATAGTCCGCAACATATTGCTGCTGAATTGCAGGTACTCCTCACTGGAGATCTAAATACGCCATTGAGCGATCCCCTTGCTGATCTGCAGGATGTTATCAAAGAAACAAATTCACGCTGGTTATCAAGCAAGGTCATACCGAAACCATTAAAACCGGTATCGCTGAATATGACAGAGGCATTA
>CAZVAO010000109.1:0-7684 GCA_964625175.1 uncultured Clostridiaceae bacterium | reverse complement strand
CATCAAGTGCTTCGGCGCACATTAATGTTCGGGTCGGCACGAGGGCGACCCCTACTTTGGTAGGAGGTAATTATAGGGTGAGAGGATAATCGGGGACCTTAGACCTGGGATCGGATCAAGGTAGGCAAGCTCCGCTTACCTTTTTGTTATATAAATAAGGAATCCCGTGTTCACAATTTGCCAACCTCCAATAAATTAAGGGTCCCGTGCCTGTAGGGGAGATCACTGATCTCCCGCACAACACTGTGCGGCCGCAGGCCATATAATTTGGCGGAATGCAGAATATTCAAGAGTCATAAACATCACCTTTATTGATAGCGCTTTAGCGCCTCTACTTACAACCGCTTGACAATCGCTTGACTATTACAAACCAGCTCGACAACATTTAACACTTGACGGCGCGATAGCGCCTTAAACGGACGCAATGCGGCCATTTTACTATGTTAAACGGCGCTTTGGCGCCCTTTGTGCCCTTCGTGGTTTCAACAAATCGAAAACCCGCTGTGTTCTAAATCTTCTGCCAGCCACATAAAACAATGTTAAACGCTTGCTGCGCGAACGCCTGGCAGCGCGTAAGCGCATTCAACAATCGCGAAGCGATTATTCAACAACCGCTCAGCGGCGATTAAACTATATTAACCAACCAGCCGATATATCCATGCACGCAGTGCGCTTCATAGCGCAGCGGCTTCATGATCTGGTCCCCGATCCCCGACTCCTGACCAAACGACCAACTGAAATGTGCGCTTCACAACGCCGATAAGCAAGCCTAGCCTGATTTGTGGGACCAATAATATTCATTTAGCAGATCTCCCTGTCGTAAAAAGGGATTAATATTTAAATGTTGAATATAAGAGAGTCGCATGCATATTTATTGCATTGGGAAGCCCTATTTTGCTATATTTGATTAAAAAGGATTGATTTTGATGATGATACGCACCGCTACAATAGAAGATGCTAGAGGTATCGCCGAAGTGCATATCGCCACATGGCTAACGGCTTATCGCGGTTTAATCGAAGATGAGTATTTAGAACAACTGTCCGTTCAGCGTTCAGAGAAAATGTGGCAGAAGAACATTAACCAAAATAATAGCACGATTCTAGTCGTAGAATGTGAAGAGGCAGGAATCATTGGGTTTGCAAGTTTTGGTGAAAATCGCGAGTTAAGCGATTATCCAGAATATCCAGTCGAGGTTTATGCGATTTATATCTTGAAGCAGTTCTCCAGACAGGGGATTGGGACACGACTATTCACCGATATTAATAAGCGTCTTGCTCATCTGGGGATTGCATCTTATCTGTTATGGATGCTTGAGGGTAATAGTACTGAAGCTTTTTATCGTAAACTTGGTGGCAAGCTTATTGAAACGAAGCCGTATAAAATTGGTGAACAAGATGTAAATATCTGTGGATTTGCTTTTAATATTGATTAGTTTTGACGGATATAGTTCCAGAGTTTATAATAAACTAATGATATCAGAAGATTAAGTAAAGAATATGGAGAGGGGGCTGACTATGGATAGGCGATCAGGGATTCGAAAAATGAAAAGAAGAGCGGGCATTTTTACTTACATGAAGCCAACTCAAATACTGGCCTTGGGTTTTGCTACCTTGATTCTAATTGGGGCCATAATCCTCTCATTACCCATCTCTGCTAAAGAAGGTCAGCTGCCATTTTTGGATGCCTTTTTCACATCCACATCTGCTGTCTGTGTGACGGGATTAATCGTCGTTAATACCAAAGACTTTTTTTCTACGTTTGGCCAGTTTGTCATTATGATTCTCATCCAATTTGGGGGACTCGGGATCATGACAATGGCGACGATGGTGGCCTTAGCGATAGGGCGGCGTTTTAGTCTTAAAGAGCGTCTGCTCATGCAGGAGGCTCTTAATACGTTTTCAATGGAAGGCCTTTCGCGGCTCGTTGTGCGCATCGTTAAGATTACATTGCTAATCGAAGGCATAGCGGCATTAATTCTCACAATCAGATTCCTGCCAATTTACGGCATGCCTGATTCGCTAAGCATGGGCGTCTTTCACGCTGTGTCAGCCTTTTGTAATGCTGGTTTTGATTTGTTTGGCAATAGTTTGATAGACTACCCTGCTGATTTTGTAATCAATTTTGTCATTACCACCTTGATCATCCTCGGGGGTATTGGCTTTGTTGTTCTTGATGATGTATGGCGCAAACGTTTCAAAATTTCATCATTAACGCTCCATAGTAAAGTCGCATTAACCTTAACAGTGACATTAATCATTTTTGGCATCGTTGTGTTCTTCTCGTTGGAATATGCGAATCCAGCGACGATGGGGCCACTTAGCCTCAAGGGAAAGGTGTTCTCATCCTATTTCTTGTCGGTAACGCCGCGTACTGCGGGTTTTAATACGGTGGATACAGGATCGCTCACAACCGCTTCACTATTCATTTTGATTATTTTGATGTTCATCGGAGCCTCACCCGGTTCTACGGGTGGTGGCATTAAAACGACAACGATGGGAGCACTGCTATTGGTCGTTGGCTCAGTCGTAGCTGGGCGCCAGGATTCCAACACCTTCGGCAGGCGGCTACCCCAGGATACGATTAACAAGGCGCTGGCAATCACCTTTATTTCACTCAGTGTCGTCTTAATCATCACAACAGTGTTGACCATCACGGAAAGGTTGCCATTTTTGGATATCTTCTTTGAAACGATGTCTGCTTTCGGCACCGTAGGTTTAAGTACAGGGATTACATCATCGTTGAGTGTTTTTGGTAAAATGGCGATTATCGTCACGATGTTCGTAGGGCGTGTCGGACCGTTGACCTTGGCGGTTGCCTTCACCCGCGACTACAACAATCGGCTGATGCGTTATCCAGAGGAACGAATTGTAGTTGGGTAATGTGCCATTCAAGCTAATCTACTATTTGAATACCACGATTAAGCCTATAATGTATGTTCAATAACTTCCTATCGGCAAGCAGGCTCTGCCTTGGGGGTTATTAATTAACTATAATGTTCTGGAAAAAGGAGGTGAGCTAATATGTTTCAATCAATTACGAGCACTCAGAATGAGGCAGTTAAGTTAGCTCGCTCTTTACACAAGCGCAAAAAACGACACCACCATCAAATGATGCTTTTGGAAGGGCGCCGCTTGATTATGGACGCTTTTCTGCACGGCGCCGTGCTTGATACCGTATTTATGACCGCGAATTTAGTGGATGATGTTGATCTTTGTACATTTTGTGAGCAGGTTCAAGAAGCAGGCGGTCGAATTGTGGTTATACCAGAAAGTATCATGCAATCAATTAGTGAGACGGTCAACTCTCAGGGCCTCATCGCTATTGCCCAATACCCACGGGTTCGGCTGGCCGATCTCAAACGACCAAACCGTGTTTTAGTGCTTAATAATATCCAGGACCCTGGTAACATGGGAACCTTAATTCGTTCTGCGGCAGCTTTCGCGGTTGATTTAGTACTGGTTACGGCTAACTCCTGTGATATCTATAATCCTAAGACCTTGCGGTCTACGATGGCTACCCTATTTCAGGTACCAATAGTCGACCAGCTTAGCTCTGAGGAGTGTATTGCTTATTTACACGATCATAAAATCCCCATTTTAGCAACCGTATTGGGAAGAAAATCACTAAGCCTTAAACATTATCGGGCGCCCGACACCTGGGCAGTAGTGCTGGGTAATGAGGGGGCAGGCATTGAATCGATCTGGCAGGAAAATGCCACAGTCGACCTAATCATCCCTATGGCTGGGGCTGTTGAATCGCTGAATGTTGCGGTAGCAGGGAGCATTGTGCTTTACCAGCTCTGTAATTGACGATTGATAAATTGGTGTGATATAATACAATGAATTGAAAATCACAAGGCTGTGATGAGGATTAGTAGCTATGGCAAGTGTGGTCAGGGAGTGAAGACCTATGACTGAAAGTCTTCTCCATAACACTATAGTGAATTCACCTCGGAGCTAGTGGCTAAAGGAATATTAGGCCTACTCGGTTAACCTTCGATAACAGGTTTCAAGGTGGATCTTATGGATCAAACTGGGTGGTACCGCGATACTATTTTCGTCCCTGTAGACGAAGATGGTATTTTTTATTGGAAAGGAAAGAGAATATGCAAAAGAGACTTGATGAATTGCGCGAGGTAGCTTTTAACAAGATTAAGGAAGCCCTATCGATTGAGGAATTAGAAGATTTACGCGTTCAGTATCTGAGTAAAAAAGGGGAATTGCGCCAAATTTTAAGGGGTATGGGTAAACTCGATGCAACCCTTCGTCCCATTATCGGAAAACATGCCAATTTGATTCAGGACGAGTTAAATCTACTCTTTAACCAGCGTGTTGACTATTTTAAGGACCTCCAAAAAACAGCCGCTTTGGAAAAAGAGACGATTGATATCACGTTACCAGGAACGGGTTATGAGCTTGGTCACCAGCATCCACTCAATTTAATCTATGAGCGTATGGTTGATATCTTTGTTGGCATGGGTTTTGAGGTGCGTGAGGGTAAGGAGATTGAAACCGATTACTATAATTTTGAAGCGCTGAATCTTCCTAAAGACCATCCAGCACGTGACATGCAAGATACCTTCTACGTGAATGAGGACATTGTATTGCGTACCCACACTTCGCCCATGCAGATTCATGCTTTAGAGGAGTGTGAACCGAATGAGCCACTTAAAATCGTTTGCCCTGGTCGGGTCTATAGGCGGGATGATGATGCCACGCATTCGCCGATGTTCCATCAGATTGAAGGATTAGTCGTGGGCCCTAATATCTCTATGGGAGATCTTAAAGGGACCCTAGAAGAGTTTTTCCGTCAGATGTTTGGTGAAGGTACGGCCGTGCGTCTGCGCCCGAGCTACTTCCCCTTTACGGAGCCCAGTGCTGAAGTAGACATTACCTGCGTTTTCTGTCGGGGCAAAGGGTGTCGGGTCTGTAAACAAACCGGCTGGATTGAGGTTTTAGGATCAGGTATGGTGCATCCAAATGTCTTACGCAATGTCGGTTATGATCCTGATCAGGTAACTGGATTTGCGTTTGGGATGGGCATCGATCGTATGGCTATGCTAAAGCTGGGGATTGACGATTTGCGCCTGCTATTCACTAACGACCTGCGGATGATTGAGCAGTATTAGGAGGTAATGAGATGTTAATTTCTTATAAATGGTTACAAGAATACGTCGATATCAACGTTTCTGCTCAAGAGCTAGCGCATCGCCTGACGAATGCTGGCGTTGCAGTGGATAATATCTATGACCTTAGTACGGGCTTGGACAACTGTCTGGTCGGCAAGTTGCTCAGCGTTAAACCCCACCAAAACTCCGACCATCTGGTGATTTGCCAAGTGGACTTAGGCAGTGAGCAGGTGCAAATTGTAACAGGGGCACCAAATGTGCGTGCAGGACAAACGGTTCCTGTGGCATGTGTGGGCGCCAAGTTGCCAAATGGCGTCAAAATAAAAGCCTCTTCTCTCCGTGGAGAAGTGTCCAATGGGATGTTAATTTCATTAAACGAGATTGGGTATGATAACAAGGTAATGCACCCCGAGGAGCGTGAGGGCATCTTCATCTTACCGGATGATATTGCTGCACCAGGTACCCCATTGGTGGGTGTATTAGATCGAGATGATGTGATGATGGAACTTGACCTGACGCCGAATCGTGCCGATTGCAGTTCTTACCTAGGACTCGCTTATGAGGTTTCGGCTCTTTTGGGAACAGCGGTGCGGATGCCCCAGCTCTATCGAGACACGACATCGGAAAACCAAGTCGCTGAGATGGTCGATGTGAAAATTATCGATCGGGACCTGTGTTCACGATACTCCACCCGGATTTTTAAAGAGATCACAGGCAATGTAACACCGCTATGGATGCAGATGCGGTTGCGCCATTCCGGTATGCGCCCGATTAGTCTGTTGGTGGATATTGCTAACTACGTGATGCTCGAAGTCGGGCAACCCCTTCATACGTTTGATTATGAAAAAATAGGTGGTCAGCAAATCATCGTGCGCAAAGCTCGCACGGGCGAGATGTTGAAAACACTCGATGGGATTGATCGTACCTTACAGGAGGATCAATTGATGATTTGCGATCAAAGTCAGCCAATCGCCATTGCAGGCGTTATGGGTGGATTTGACAGTGAGGTTACAAGCGCTGCCGAGCTTGTGCTATTGGAAGCGGCTAACTTCTACGGTCCGAACATCCGTCACACATCGCGCATTCTCGGTTTAAGCAGTGAGGCTTCAGGCAGATATAGTAAGGGGATTGAGCAAGCGAAAGTAGAATTAGGGTTGAACCGTTTCGCCTATTTAGTAGAAGTACTCAAAGCGGGAACAATCATCCCAGGTGTCGTTACTGATATGGATGAATTACCCGATAGCATAGTAATCAAATTGCGCCCCGAGCGGGTTTGCCAGATTGCTGGAGCGAAGATTTCAACTAATGAGATGATTGAGCACCTCACGCGTTTAGGTTTAGGTGTGGAGAGTGTGGGCCGTGATCTTTTAGTGACAGCCCCAGCGCGTCGTCCGGATCTGCTCACCGAAATCGATCTAGTTGAAGAAGTGCTTCGTCTCCATAGCTTTGATAACATAAAATCAACGCAACCTAAAATTGATGGTTCTGGGGTGATGCCTGTAGCTTATAGTCTGCGCCGTGAATTACGGACGCTTCTTAGAGCACACCAAGCCAACGAAGTGGTCAGCTATGCTTTCCATGATCCAGTAGAGTTAGATCAGTTACTGCTACCTGAGGATGATGAGTTGCGACATGTCGTCGAATTGAGCAATCCTCTAAGTCAGGCTCAAAGCATTATGCGAACCAGTTTGCTACCAGGTTTGTTGCGGGCTGCGAAGTATAACCTCAACCGCCAACGCAAAGGCATCTTCCTATCAGAAGTTGGTAGGGTTTTCTTTAACACATCTGAGGATCAATTACCTATTGAGTATGAAATGATGGGACTATTGGCTGGTGGAGTTAAACGCGAAAAGAGTTGGAATACATCGGATACAGAGCGGTACGATTTCTTTACGCTTAAGGGTGTCATTGAATCCGTTGCCGCCCACTTCAATATACAACTTGAATTTGAAAGATTGAAACGACCTTTCTTACATCCAGGGCGCGCTGCTCTGATTACCCATCGCAAGAAGCCCGTTGGCTATATTGGTGAGGTGCACGTGGATGTTGTAGATAATTTAGGTGTTGAGGCTCAGGAGCGCTTGATTTATGCCGAATTAAACATGACCACGTTATACGATCTGCTCGCTGGGACACGTAAGTATCGCAAAATAATACCCTACCCCTATGTGGAACGCGATTTGGCGATTGTCGTGCCTGAACAGGTAACGGCTGTGGAATTGCTAAAAGCAATCAAGAAGGCAGGAGGATCCATCTTGTATGATGTGCGTATTTTTGACCTCTACAGTGGCCATCAAGTCACTGAAGGCTATAAATCGTGTGCCTTTAAGCTAACCTATCAGGCAAAGAATCGCACGTTAACCACGGATGAAGTGAACGAGGTGCATGATCAAGTTGTCACTAAGGTGAATAAACAATTTGGGGCAGTATTGCGATAAGCTAGTTGGTCAGGTGATGGGGTTAATTAGACAGCGTTATTCTATATGTAGGGGATCGCGTTGCGCGCCCGCCCCTTAATGTTCTGGGCGAGCTCGTCTCGACCCACCTAATATTCT
>CAZVAO010000108.1:0-7754 GCA_964625175.1 uncultured Clostridiaceae bacterium | reverse complement strand
TAATTATACCATTTAAAGGGCCGATTTAGGCATTAGAATGACGTGAAATATTTAATAAAATACCCATCGATGCCATGGTAATCCATAATGATGTCCCACCCGAACTAATAAAAGGCAAGGGCACCCCTGTGACAGGCAATAAAGCAGTGACAACCATAATGTTCATGAAAGCCTGTATTAAGATACTAGCGGTTATTCCAGACGCTAGCAAGCGCCCAAATAGATCTGGGGCATTTTTTGCAATTTGAAACCCACGGATCCCAATCACGATAAATAGCGTCACAATTAACACCGTTGCAATCAGCCCAAGCTCTTCTCCTATGATACTGAAGATAAAATCAGTATGTGGTTCGGGTAAGAATAGCATTTTTTGACGACTATTCCCTAATCCTCTGCCAATCAAACCCCCTGGCCCCAAAGCATAAAGGGATTGGATCACTTGATAACCACTGCCACTTGCATCTGCCCAGGGGTTAAAAAATGAATAAAGTCGACTCAATCGGTAGCCCTTTACGCTAACTGCTAAAGCGAACGCCCCGCCTCCAGCGATCAACAAACCACCCAGATGAAGCCAACGCATACCAGCAATAAATAACATGACCCCGCTCGTTACGGCAATGATGGCTGTCGTACTTAAATCATTTGTGACAATGAGCGCACAGGCTACACCGACGAGAACGAGTGCAGGCATAACTCCCATACCAAAGGTTTTAATCCGTTCTCCTTTACGCTCTAAAAACCAAGCAAGTAAAATAATCAGACATAATTTGCTTAATTCACTGGGTTGAAAGAGGGTAAAACCAAGATTAATCCAGCGCAGTGCACCATTTCGCTCAACTCCGATTCCTGGGATGAATACTAGAATAAGCGAACCATAACAAATTAATGCAATCAGTGGAATCAGTGTTTTATACTTCCAGTATTTAATGCTCATAGTAATCCGCATTAAGATCAGTCCTGTTATGGCAAAAATGAATTGCCTTTTCAGATAGTGAAACTGATCATCAAAGCGAACTTCGGACAAATAGGAGCTTGCACTATAAACCATCAGCACGCCAACGACGAGTAAGATTAAGACAGCAATCCAAATAATCCTATCCGGTGTTTGGATACGATAATTGGATTGTCTTATGTCTGCGCTGTTTCCCACTCTTTAGCCTCCTAAAACTCTATTAAACCCTGTTGTTAGATAGCCAAGCACGCCTATTAAGCCACAAATCGCACTAATTCCCCAGAATGTCCATACAATTCGTAGTTCAGCGATATTCTTCTCTTGATAATGATGGTGGATTGGTGCCATTAAGAAGAAACGCTTACCACCATTGAGCCGAAAATAGACGATTTGAATGATGACCGAAATCGTTTCAACGACATAAATACCCCCAATAATTACCAATAATAATTCTGTTTTTGTGAATATTGCCAGGGCGGTCAATGCTCCGCCTAATGCTAATGATCCCGTATCCCCCATAAAAACTTGAGCTGGGTGATAGTTAAAACGCAAATAACCCAGCAAACCGCCAATAATCACCGCACTGACGATAGCGAGGCTATCAGATCCCGCAAAAAGACTGATTGCGCCATAAGCGATGCTGCTAGCAATCATACAACCAGCTAATAGACCATCCATTCCATCCGTAAAATTCACAGCATTCGTTGTTCCTAAGGCTAAAACAAATATAAAAGGAATGTAGGCATAGCCGAGAGCTATTTGACAATTGGTGAAAGGAATCATCAAGTTCGTATTTAAGGGCTGGTAGCTGAATAACAAGAGATATAAGATAAAGATCATACTCTGACCAATCAATTTATCTTTAATATTTAAACCGTCAGCGTGCCGTTTCACAACTTTCAAATAATCATCAATAAAGCCTATCGTGCCATACCCCAGAGTAAAGACCAGAAAACCTAAAGCCAAACGCCATTCTATTAACCCACTAACCGCCAAGATTAAAGTAATGATGCTGAGGGGAATAACAAAGATTAAGCCACCCATTAAGGGCGTCCCAGCTTTGGCTTGATGTGTTTCGTTTAGTTCTTCTTGAATCGTTGCGCCGACTTTTAATTTCTTTAAGTACTTGATTGTTACAGGGCCAATCAATAAGGCACTAAGTAAGGCACTTCCACCAGCCACTACAAGTGTTTTAAACATCTTGATAGGCCTCTTTTAATCTCTGGATAATCGTCTCCATCTCTAAGCTGCGTGAACCTTTTACCAAGATCACATCTCCTGGAGCCACTTCATTCAGCAGTATTTGAACCGCCTCATTGTTGGTATCCACATAATGCACCTCAATACCCGCTGCGGCCTCTTGTCCGATATAGCGTGCCAGTTTATTGAGACAAATCAGAACATCCACCTGATAATCACCGATTTCTTTCCCCACTGCGCTATGGGATTCAACTGCAACCGAACCGAGTTCGCGCATATCCCCCAAGACTGCAATTCGCCGGCCTGTCGTTTGTGTTGATTTTAGAATTTTTAGGCTAGCTCGAATGGACTGCGGATTGGAATTATAGGTATCATCGATGACAGTTAGCTCCCCGACAGTCAGGAAAAATTGTCTTCCCTGAATGGTGCGGTAAGTAGCGAGCCCTCGTAAGATCTCTGGCCATGTCATCTTCAATTCGCGTGCCACAGCAATTCCTGCTAAAGCATTCCAAATCTGATGTACGCCCGGCTCGGGTAATTGGATATGCTGAATGCCATCCTGATGCTTCAAGTCAAAACTAAATAAACCTAGCTCATCTTCTTGTATATTCTCGGCTTGATAATCGTTATGCGCAGTCAATCCAAAGTGGATAATCCGCCCCCCATGACGTTCACTCAGAAACTTACACCATTCATTATCCCCATTCACGACGGCAACACCATCCGAACCTAATTCGGCTAAGATTTCACCTTTGGCTAGTGCTAAATTCTCTCTTGTACCTAATAGTTCAAGATGTACCGTACCAATATTCGTTATAACTGCAATGTCCGGTGGTGCTATATTAACTAGTTGAGCAATTTGCCCTCGACCCCGCATCCCCATTTCGAGCACGACCACTTCATCCGCATCGCGCAATTGATACAAGGTTAAAGGGAGGCCCTGTTCACTGTTATAGCTTTTGGGTGATTTAAATGTTTGATACTTAGCTTGTAAAACCGCAGCAATTAATTCCTTGGTGCTAGTCTTGCCAACGCTACCTGTGATCCCCACGACGATTGGTTTTACTTCCTGAAGACGATGGACCCCCAGAGCCTGCAAGGCTAACAAAGGATCTTCTACCCGAATAATCGCTTTAGTCGGTGGGACATCCACAATATCGATTCTACTAAAACTTGCACTAGCACCGTTAGCCAGCGCCTGTTTAATATAGCGGTGGCCGTCAACATTTTCACCGACCAGTGGAATAAATAAACTGTTTGGTTCTGCACTACGAGAATCAATAACTAAATTTGTAATGACAGCTTCCTGATTGCCAACGACTCGGCCTCCCGTGATTGCGGCAACCTCCTTAGCTGTTTGCATGCTCAGTCATCTCCTTCCATAACTGCTGAACCACTTCACTATCATTAAAGTCGATGACTCGGTCATTCAAAATCTGATACGTTTCGTGTCCTTTGCCTGCAATCAAGATCACATCACCCTTAACCGCCAGCTTTAAGGCTAATTTTATGGCCAAAGACCGATCAACTTCTACGTAAGTATGGTCTTTTTTGGGGATGCCACTTAAAACATCACGAACAATCTGATTTTGATCCTCACTCCGTGGATTATCCGAAGTCACAATGACAAGATCTGCGTTTTGATCGGCTATTCTACCCATGATTGGCCGCTTTGTGCGGTCTCGGTCACCGCCACACCCAAATACTACAATTAGCTTGCCTGCTGTGATTCGACGCGCTGTACGCAGAACATTCTCGAGTGCATCGGGACTATGAGCGTAATCAACAATTGCTGTAAAATCGGCATCAAATGGAACGGTCATGAAACGACCCGCAACTGGTTTAAAGGTGCGAATTGCCTGAGTGATTTGTTCAACCGTTAACCCGCATTTCAAACTAAGACCAAAAGCCAATAAGGTATTATAGATATTAAATAGTCCGATTAAATGACTCTCTATGGCATAGGTTTGCCCTTGATATTGGAGGTTGAATTGTGTTTGCGTAGCACTCATTTGAATATCAGATGCGAATAGCCCATCAGGAAGTGGCTTATGGGTGGAATATCCCATCACAGGGCCAACTGCTTGGCTCGCCATATAGGCACCTGCCCCATCATCAAAATTGATCACAGCCCCTTCTGGACAACGTGCAAACAAAAGACCCTTCGTGCTACGATAGTTTTCCATCGTGATATGATAATCCAGGTGGTCTTGACTTAAGTTCGTAAAGCCAGCAATATCAAAGTCCACTTGATCCACCCTGCCAAAAGACAAGGAATGTGATGAAACTTCCATAACCGCATGGCTACACCCATTATCAATGAATGAACGCAAATGATATTGCAGTTCCGCAGGTTGGGGTGTCGTTAAATGGGACTCTATGACGTCACATCCATTGTCGATTACAACGGTTCCCATCATCCCGCATTTATAGTGATTATTTGTTAAGATATGATGGACCAGGTAGGCAGTTGTCGTCTTGCCGTTCGTTCCTGTAATACCAATCATTTTCAATTTACTGCTGGGATAATCATAGAACCATGCAGCTATTTGTTTAATCGCTTGCTTAGTATTTTCCACAACAAATTGCGGAATCTCAATGGGCAGATACAGATCACAGACAATGGCTACCGCACCCGCCTTTATGGCTTGGGTAACGTAGTGATGCCCATCGGCATGATCACCCCTAATACACACAAATAAGCTCCCCTCTTGAACTTGACGAGAGTCTACTTCAATCGTTGTAATAGCGATATCCTCTTTAATACAATGCAACTCTTTAATATCCAAAACTGATTTAAGTTCTTTAAGTGTCTTCATAATGGTCATCCTTTACGGTGTTCAGTTAAATGACAAAAAGGTATTCAACTTTGCTAAACACCATTTTACCATATTTTAATATTATTTAACTATTCAAAAAGCACTTTAATAACACTATATCGTTTCACTTTGGAATCTGCTGGGGGATCTTGACTTACCGCTAGACCAGAACCCTCTATTTCAATCCGTAATCCAGCCATGCCTATTCTATTACCCGCTTCGCGCATTGAAAGTCCTTGAACATCTGGAACAACCACCTCAAGGCTGCTACTTTGGGTAATTTCTGTTTTAATCGTAATACTTTGACCTTCCGCTAAAACCACACCCGGAGCAGGGATCTGTTCAATGACGGTCCCACCTTCAGGTCCTTCTTGTACGGCATGGAGACCCACCGCTCGCAACTGAGCGATTGCTGTTTCTGCCATCATACCCATGACCTCTGGTACGGTCACATCGGTATTTTGTACGGGTTTCTGAACGTCTAATTGGGCCGGTATTTTTTGGTAACGCAAAATATCTTTCATCATTTCACCAAAGAGAGGCGCTGCGATGACCCCACCATAGTAACCATTCGAACTTTGCGGGTTTTTAATAGCCACATAAAGGGCGATCTGAGGATCATTTGCCGGTGCAAAACCAATAAACGATGCGATATATTGATCATCATAGTAGCCGCCATCTGCCTTAGGGACTTGGGCAGTCCCCGTTTTACCTGCTATGCGGTATCCTTCAATATAGGCACGATTACCCGTTCCTTCACTTACGACAGATTCTAGAAGCATCCTCATTTCTGCTGATGTCTCTTCACTTATTACCTGTTTAATCCCCTGATCTACAAATTGATAAACCTGTTCTCCATCCGCATTTGTAATTGTCTCTACAAGATGGGGTGTTGTCATGATGCCCTTATTCGCAACGGCCGCAACGGCTCTTATTTGTTGGATCGGAGTGACTGCTGGGCCTTGACCGAAAGAGGTCGTCGCTGTTTCAACTGGCCCCATTTTATCCAAATCGAACATAATTCCTTTCGCTTCACCTGGAACATCGATATTTGTTTTCTCTGTAAAACCGAAATCAACAATATATTTGTAAAGATTGCTTGTTCCAAGTTTTTGTCCAATGATGATAAAACCTGGATTGCAGGAGTTTTGAATAACTTCTTTGTAGGTTTGGGTCCCATGCCCACCATACTTCCAACAAGCGATTTTTCTTCCAGCTACAACGATATAGCCAGGATCCTCAAATCGATCATTCTCATCAATCACGCCTTCTTCTAGCGCAGCTGCCATCGTTATTATTTTAAAAGTTGAACCAGGTTCAAAAGCATCCGAAGTTAAGGGGTTACGCCATAGATTTTCATCATAGGCTTGATAATTATTGGGATCAAAATCCGGTTTTGCAGACATGGCTAAAATGCCGCCTGTTTTAACATCCATCGCAATGGCCATAGCACTACTCGCCTGGTTCAAGGCGAGTGCCTTAGCTAAGTTTAATTCCACAATGCTCTGTATTGTTTTGTCAATTGTCGTTTGAATTGTATCGCCTGCAATCGGCTTGCGATAACCCACGGCATCCGTCTCTGCGCTTTCATCTGCTCCGAACTGGATCATCCCATAGGTGCCTTGTAAGTAGTCATCATATTCGAGTTCTAGACCCGACCATCCCTGATCGACCCCGGAAAAGCCCAAGGCATGAGAAGCGAGACTGCCATTCGGGTAAAATCGTTTACTCTCTTTGGTAATGACAATCCCCTCAATACTTAAGGCACGCACCGCATTGGCTGCCTCCACTGTTACCATGCGTTTTAGGTAGACTTGGGTTTTATCCACGACCAATTTATCGTAGATCGTAGACTTGTCAATATCCAAAATAGACGACAATAACTCTGCCGCCTTTTCAGGATCATCTATTTGTTGGGGAATTGCTGTAATCGTATCAGCATTAGTATTGATTGCGAGCATACTCCCGTTACAATCAATTATATTGCCGCGGCGCGGCTGGACTCGTATGTCTTTTGTCCACTGACCTGCCGCCTTTTCTTCTAACCAGGCACTGCGGTAGATTTGCCAATAGACCAAACGACCCACAATAATCAGGGCGAGTAGGATGAATAATCCCAAAAGAATGTTAATTCTGTAGTTATTTTGTGTATTTGTCCTATTCGCTTTTGGCATCTCGGACCTCCAGGCTATTTAACGTTGATTGCTACATATTGCTCCTCGCGTGGTAACATTAAACGACAATTGTCCTGAGCAAGTGGGACAATCCGATCAGGACTCTTCAATTGCGCGACCGCTAGACTTGCGGCATTGAAGCTTTCTTGAGTCGTGTTTAGCTCAGCTTCCAGGTTAAATATTTGACTACGCATTAGATAGACCTGAGTCGTTTGGATGGATAGCATAAGGGCGATGAAAACTAAGACACATACAAATACAGTCGTCATGCTTATTACAGGAACTTTAACCCTTGTTTTCGCTCTGCGCCTACGTCGAGGTAGGGCTACCTCGTAATTATTAACGAGTGATTGCTTTACTACTACCATTTTCTTATCCCCTTTATCCTTCTAGTTTAATTGCGTAACGCAACCGTGCACTTCGGGCTCTTGGATTTGCCTCTATTTCGGCGTTATCTGGAACTTTTGCAGACGGTGCTTTAATTATTTTTTTATTTCCACAGACACATACTGGCAGTCCGGGTGGGCAGGTGCATTTGCCACTATAATTCTGAAATATTTGCTTGACGATGCGGTCTTCTAATGAATGAAATGTGATGACACTCAAGAC
>CAZVAO010000107.1:3173-7776 GCA_964625175.1 uncultured Clostridiaceae bacterium | reverse complement strand
GTTTACAAAAGTAAAAAGGGCATCTTTGATGTTAGTTTTGAAGTGCGGGAAGGTGAAATATTCGGATATTTAGGACCAAATGGGTCCGGTAAAACCACGACCATTCGCAATATGATGGGCTTTGTTAATCCGCAAGAAGGCTCTGTGAAAATCAACGGGCTTGATTGTATGGAGCATGCAAGTGATTTGCAGAAGATTATTGGATATATCCCTGGTGAAATGAATATGCTCGACTTTATGACTGGTGCTGAATTCCTCGAATTTATGGCCGCAATGCGCGGCATGAAAGACCTAAACCGGATGAGGGAATTAGTCAAAAAGTTTGAACTAGACCCCAGCGGCAAGATTAAAAAGATGTCTAAGGGGATGAAGCAGAAACTGGGAATCATTGTGGCTTTTATGCATGACCCAGAGATTTACATTCTTGATGAACCAACCAGCGGTTTAGATCCTCTGATGCAAAACGTGTTTATGGAATTGATTGCAGCAGAACAGAAACGCGGTAAAACCATATTAATGTCATCACATATTTTTGAGGAAGTCCAAAGGTCGTGTGACCGAGTTGGAATCATCAAAGAAGGTCGGATTGTGACTATTCAAGATATTCATAGTTTAAATGAATTAAAGACAAAAGTATCGATTATTCAATTTGGCAATATTCAAGATTTAACCACTGTGCTTGAGAGTCGGTTTGAGACTGAGCAAGTATCTGATGATACCTTAAAGGTGAAGGTTGCCTATCCTTATAATGAGTTCTATCAGATGCTAGCAAACTGTGATGTGGTATCACACGATATCCAGCATATCTCTATCGAGGACTTATTCTTGAAGTATTATGGCAGTCAGGAGGGTGATTTAAATGAATAAAACATTATTCAAGGTCAATATGCGTTCGAATTGGGTGATGTTCTCGTTTATTGCTTTCATGTTAATGATTTATACAGGGACTGCAATTGCAATGTTTGATCCCGAGAGTGCCGAAGCAATGAAGGCAATGTTTCAGATGTTGCCCGAAGGTATGATTAAAGCATTTGGGTTTGTTGATCTTGGCACCGATTTAACAACCTATTTGGCGGGCTATTTATATGGCTTTATTATTATGGTATTCCCCTTGATATATACGGTGACAACAGCGAATTCTTTGGTTGCTGGTCACGTTGATAAAGGTTCGATGGCCTATTTACTCTCCACCCCAAACACCAGAAAGAAGATTGTCACAACCCAGGCACTATACCTAATTATCTCCACCGTTGCACTAATTGCTTTTGTGACTGCAGCACTTATTTTGCTATCGGTGATCGTATGGCCGGGTAATTTAATGATTGGCAAATTTATTGTGTTAAACATTATTACAGCATTGCTGTTGATTGCGGTTGCGGGGCTAAGCTTTCTCGCATCTTGTATTTTCAGTGATACCAGAAAATCACTGGCTTTTGGCGCAGGGATCCCACTTGTTTTTGTTATTCTGAAGATGATCAGTAGCATTGGGGATAAGGTTAGTTTCTTGAAGTATTTCACGCCCTACTCCGTGTTAGACACAAATCGTATTCTTAATGAATCATCCTATTCATTAGTGGTGGGCGGTGGCTTGGTCGTAGCCGCAGTCATAATTTACGCGCTTGCTATCGCGATATTTAGTAAAAAAGATTTAACGATATAGAAGGCGCTTAGAATGAGTCTGAAAGAAAGAATTGTGCGGGTTGCGCTTGAGCTCTTTGGTAATAAGGGGTATACAAAAACAACCATTGCTGATATTTGTAAATTAGCAGACACATCCAAGGGCGGCTTTTATCATCATTTTGATTCAAAAGAGCAGGTACTTGAAACCATTACAGAGATGGTTTTTCGGGAAGTCAAAGATCGCTATGCAACGATGCTGAACGATAGTGAATCAGATGTTTTTACATTGTTAAGTGAGGTTTTTGTGACGATTAATGCCTATGAAAAAGATCAGTATGCGAAATTGTACAATCTAGTGAAACTTTTTGGGCATAGTGAAAGTCATTATATTATTACAAAATTGGCATTTAGTTTCGAAGCGTTGACCGCATCCATATACGAGAAATTTTTAAGACGTGGAATCAGCGAGGGGCTCTTCAAATTAGAAAATCCTCAAGCCCTCAGTCAATTGTGGAGCCACGAAATGGTTGTGCTTTATGGCTTAATCCGCCATATTGTAGCTCAACCAGCGGTGGCAGATCTCCGGACACAGTATTTGGAGCGCGCTCGTTTTCTAGAAGGCATTATCAACAATGCCCTCAGGCAAGCGACTGGCCATGTTACTATTGTGCAACAGGCTGAGGAATACCTAACGCTTATCATGCACCAAACAACTGAAGATCAAGCATTTTAAGGGAAATCATTCAATAACGATTTTCTAGAAGGTTAGCTAGGATAGCGGACGCCGCAAGGTTCGCTATCTTTTTTATACGATTACTTCATGGGGGGTTTCGTGGAAACGCCTAGTCTGAAATGACTGGATATTACCCAAAGCAGTTCCATATTGCAGGAGTTGGCAACATAAGCTAGAAATAGGGTATAAGGATTCCTAAATGGGACTAGAGGGATCGTAGTTGTAAACCCAAAACCATTACTCAAATTATAAAATGCTGAAACGATAATTAGACGTCAGATGAATGAAAAGGATAAGGAGGAACGGATGGTGTCATTTAGCAGCCATCCTAAGACATTATGGTAGATGAAAAACGAAAAATGATCAGAGCTCGTGAAATAATTGATACAATTAGTGAAGGATATGACCCTTTTAGTGGGGAAGAGATCGACTATAGCAGTTTTTTGCATGACCCAAGGATGATTCGGTGTTTACAATATATATCTGAAGTCTTAAGCGAAAATATATCAGGTGAAACGATAAAGGCGAAACCGCAGGAGGTTGATTTCTATATCACAGACATAGAAGCAAAAAGAATTACCTTCCCAGAAGGGGAGCTAGGTATATCAAGTATTTGCGCTAAAATCAATGAGCAGATCGAATTAGGAGCACGTAAGAAATTGACAGCAGTAAAGGTCAATAATCAACTTAAGAAGATGGGGTTTTTAGCAACAGAGCAAGATAGTCATGGTAAGAATAAAACAATCGCTACGCCTAAGGCGAATAAGTATGGTATAAAACATGTGATGATTAAATTCGGAGAACTGGAGTATCCAAAAGTCGTTTATGATGAAGTAGGGAAACAGTTTTTGTTGGTTAAGCTCCAAGAGATATTGGATTACAAATCTGAATGAGCCTAGAGAGGTGCCGCTGATTCGCTTTGATATACCGCGAGTTCGTTTGTGGGTGGGGGAATTAATCATGGAAGACGCCAAGAACTATCATTTATATATTGTGACCTGTTCAGATGGCACCCTTTATACGGGAATTAGTTTAGATGTCACAAAGCGGGTTGCCCTGCATAATCTCGGGAGGGGGGCTAAATATACGCGGTCTCGCTTACCTGTGGAATTGGTTTACCAAGAAATTTACACATCTAAAGGGGAAGCACTGAGTCGCGAGTATCAGGTCAAGAAAATGACACGGTCCCAGAAGTTAGCACTAATTGATCACATTGCTACAAGCTCATCAGCGAAATAGAGGTGACTTAATGGAATATTCTCAGCGATTATGGGACATTGTCGATGCCGCCCATAACCAAATTGAATTTGAGATAAAAACGAGCCCAGAATTTTATTTTATTCTGGGTCAATTGGTGATGTATATTTTTAGTAAGCGGGGTGGTGTCGATTGCTTTAGATCGGAGATTAACTATTTAACCAACCCCTACATGGAACAATCAATAGGCAAGCTTGGACAGAGAAGCCTGCGCTTTATTGGGTTCTTACCGCGCTTACTACCCACCGCACCTTCATTCATTAAAGTAATTCAGCGCAAACTACGCACAGAACATGGTTTGCTACACGATTATACTTGTGGAGAAACATGTCAGGTTGCCTTTTATGCAGGCATCTATGCAGATAATATAATGATTTTGTTTGAGGATGGTATTAAAAATGGCTATGCGTAATGGAAATTATGTTGTAATTGGCGGATCGGGCATCGATGTGGCGGGTTTTTCCCATCAAGCCATTCTCTTAAGGGATTCAAATCCAGGGTCCATCCGGAAATCCCCAGGAGGCGTTGCCCGCAATATTGCTGAGAACATGACCCATTTGGGGTTAGGTGCCCTTCTATTCACAGCTCTGGGCGAAGACAATGAGGGGGATCAGGTAATCCTGCACAGTAGGGACCAGGGAATAGATATGTCTCATGTATTGCGATTATCTAATGTTGGGACATCCGCCTATTTAACGATTCTTGACTGTAATGGTGAGATGATCGTTGCTTTAGCGGATATGGATGCCATTGATTATGTGGATGAAAAATATCTTAAGCAATTTGAGACATTACTGGCCAAGAGCCAGGCAATCGTAATCGATGCTAATTTGTCGCCTGCGGCACTTGAATATCTATTTCTGCATTATGGCGCTGAAAAAGCACTATTTGTAGACCCCGTATCTGCTGCTAAAGTGAACAAGCTAGAACCCTATCTTCCCTATATTCATACTTTCAAACCTAATCGTTTAGAGGCGGAAGTTTTGCTGGGGT
>CAZVAO010000107.1:0-3073 GCA_964625175.1 uncultured Clostridiaceae bacterium | reverse complement strand
CAGCTACGCTCACGATCCAAAATGAAGAAACAATAAATCCTGATTTGTGCGCAGCACAATTGCAACAAAAAATGAAGGAGATCTATCATGAAGTCTTTTAAATTAAAAATTAATCCTCAAGTAAGGGAAGCCCTCACTCGATTGCAGCCTGTTGTTGCACTTGAATCCACGATTATTGCGCACGGCATGCCGTTTCCCCAGAACGTTACGACAGCTTTAGAGGTTGAGCAAATCATACGAAATCATGGAGCCGTGCCTGCTACAATCGGAATTATCAACGGAGAATTAATCGTCGGTTTAACGGAAGATGAAATAAATTTCCTAGCCCAAAGTCAGAATGTCATCAAAGTAAGCCGACGGGACTTGCCCTTTGTCATTGCACGAAGACAACATGGTGCCACAACGGTCGCAGCGACCATGATTATTGCCGCATTAGCTGGGATTAAAGTATTTGTCACTGGGGGGATTGGGGGTGTACATCGTGGGGCTGGAGACAGTTTTGATGTATCCGCAGATTTACAAGAACTGGCTCAGACGGATGTGGCTGTTATTTCAGCTGGTGTAAAATCCATCTTAGATATCGCTTCAACACTGGAGTATCTAGAAACACATGGGGTGCCAGTGGTTACCTATGGTTCACCAGACTTTCCCGCTTTCTATACCAGCAAGAGTGGCGTTTGTTCACCCTATCAAATTGATGATGCTAAGGAAATCGCTCAGGTATTACAAATTAAATGGGATCTGGGTCTAAGGGGCGGAATGGTGATTGCCAATCCGGTGCCTTCAACGCATCAGATGCCGCCTCAAGCGATTAATGAGGCTATTGCTGTCGCTTTACAACAGGCTGATGCGCTCGATATTAGGGGGAAAGCGATTACCCCTTACTTGCTAGATGCCATCAAGGATCTTACTGCAGGCAAAAGTTTAGAGGCCAATATCCAGCTGGTCTATAATAATGCAAAATTGGGTGCACGCATTGCCGTAGAATTGAGCGCACTCAATCAGCAGCAATAGGGGAGCTTATGAAGATTATTATTTCCCCTAGTAAAACACAGTACACAGGTAAGGTCGCGGATTCAATATTCCAAGAGATTCTCTTCCCGCAAAAAACAGGCACTTTGCTTGAAAAGATTCGCAATTTTTCAAAAGACCAAATAGCGCAAAAATTCCACATAAGAGGCAACTTGCTTGACCAGATCTACTCACTATATCAGAACTACAATGACTCTCATGTGCAGAAGGGATGGCAACTCTATGAGGGCCTGGTTTTTAAACAATTGAATTGGGAAGCATATAATCACCAGGAGATGGCCTATGCGAACCAGCATTTATGTGTTCTATCCGCGCTCTATGGTGTGGTAACCCCGCAAACTGGTGTACGGCCTTATCGTTTGGATATGAAATGTAACATATTAAATAACGAAAATCTATATGATTACTGGCGGGCACCACTTGCGGCATACTTTGATGATGATGACCCTATCATTAACTTAGCCTCTTCCGAATTTAGCAAATTGTTGCGTAAACCGATGATTACAATTGCCTTTAAGGAAGCTTTTAGTCCCCAAGATATCCGCACCGTTGGAACCTATGCCAAAATGGCAAGAGGAATGATGGTGGATTATCTAATAAAGAACCAGATCAAGGCAGCAGAAGATGTGCGTGGAATTGTTCTGTGCGATTATCATTTTTCAGAACAATTATCCACGGACAAGCATTATATTTTCGTGCGCAGCCATTAGTTAGAAGCATCCATCAGAAGATAAAAAAGGATCACCCATTTAAATTAGGGTGGTCCTTTAGTTTGCTGATGTAAAATGAAAGATTAGTAAATAGCATATTCCACAAGATGGAGGGTCTTTCCAGACAAGTTCTGTTTATCCTTCGTTCCGATTAATTTGCCACCTAATTTCTCAGGGATCCGTCTACTAGGGATATTCTGCACATCAACAGGATAAAGGAAATAGTCAAGTTTAATATGTTCCCGTGCCCAAGCGATTAAGCCACAGGTTGCCTCAAAGCCATAGCCAAATCCGTGAGCTGTTTCGCGCAGCCAAATGCCTATTTCTGGCGTAGCCGTCTTAAGCTTGTGCAAGCCTATACACCCATAAAACGCATGGTCCTTATTAAGGATTACCAGTACGAGGTCCGTTTCAGCCACCAATTGTTGCATAGAGGCCTCAATAAAGGCATGTGTCTCACTGATTTCCTTGGCAGGTGCTGGAAACATGTATTTCGTAACAATCGGTGTAAAGCTCGTGAAAATCTCTGCGGCGTAACAATGATTAATCGGGGATAAGATTAATCGTTCCGTTACAATTAAAGTATTTTTCAGTTCCATCATACGCAACCTCTTTAATGCTTATTTGGAAAAATTGATTTTTTTGAATTAAATAAAACACGATTTTTAGGAACAACATGCTGTTAAATCACGAAGGCTTCCTCAAAACAAAAGCGACTAAATGGGAGAAGCAACACTACTCTGCTATCTGGACAGTTCGGCTAAATAATGTTTTAAGAATCAACCAACAGGCGCCACCCGTGAGAAAAAGGTCACCAACACTAATCGTTTTAGGCAGTGGGTAAGGGGGTGGGATGTTGATGATGTCTGCCAAGAAGGGCAGGGCACTTTGCCCCTGGATAAATAGGGTATGCCCCGCTACTTGCCCGTTCGCTAATAAGGTGACTTGCTCCGTATAGCCTAACTGGAGAGCTAAAGACGTATCAACGGGCATTAAACCCCTATTTGCTGCGATTACAATAAAATTAAGAACCGTACCCAAGAGGATCGGGTAAAGTCCAGGTAATTGGCGGTTTTGGTAAAAGAAAAAGAATAATAACCCATAAACAATCAATTGAACAAACAAATAGTTATGGTTGATCGACGAGAAAAAAGGCTCGTATTCTCGAGCAACTATAAAAGACAGGGCGATTTCAACGCCAGCTGCTCCAATCACCGACCATAGATGGCGCAGGGGAAGATTAGCGAGATGATGCCAGTTCCCTCTTCCTATTAATCCGATGAGCAAAGCTAAAATAATGAATTCAATTAACATTTTAATTAATCTCTAGG
>CAZVAO010000106.1:0-7973 GCA_964625175.1 uncultured Clostridiaceae bacterium | reverse complement strand
GTATTCCTGAAATTCTAAATAATAAACTAAAGCGCCCTGGAGACGGGGTGCTTTTTTGAATATGTATATTAACTGCATTTTCTTAATAATAACGTACATATCATCAATATTCAGCATATGTATAGTTTCACTTCGGGTTTTTGCTCGTGCCTTGAAATTACGCCAATTCTAAAACTCTAAACGCCAAGATATAAAAGCAGCATATATTAGATTTTCGACGGTGCGGGCGCGCAATGCAATACCTTCACGAGCGAAGCAGCTTCATACTGTTCCGTTAATTCTAACTTTCCAACCGATAAACCGTCGCTTGGCATAGCAATTATACTCATTTGAACCCCGAATCCCGAACCCCTTTAACCTGACCACTGAACTCGATTTAATGGTATTTTTACGCTTATTCAACGATTTCACCAATGATTAAACACAGTGCCTCAATGTCCAAGGATAGCGACATGCTAGCATACTGCTCAGGCTTAGACATGCGAGCTGCCTGCTCTGGCAAGCGAGGCATATGAATAAAGGCAACTTTGCTGTTCGGTAGCGTTCGTGCCAAATGATGAGCAGCATAGTAGAAGATGTAATTGCAGCCGTGGGTTCCGGCAGAATCAGAGATATGAGCTGGAATCCCATTGCTTAATAGGACATCCCGCATTTTCAGCAAGGGTAGATCACACATATAGGCAGGCGGACCATCTGCAATGATGCGCTCCTCTACTAAAGTAAGATCTAGGTGATCGGTACCGCTGACTATATTGACTGCCACACGCTCAAGGGAAATGGCAGGTCGGTTGCTGGCTAAGCCCGTGCAAATGACTACATCAGGGCAGAATTCGTCGATAGCCTGACAAATGATTGGGCCTATAAGGCGGAAGTTCAAAGGAATCTCAACGGCGTGCAAGGTGAATCCGGGAACTCCTTTATTCACAACTGCTTTGACTGACTCAATGGAAGGATTGATCGTATCACCGAATAGGGGCTCATACCCAGCCAACAATATTTTCATAAGATTGCCCTCCTATATGCGAATGCCGCTGATTCCGGTGACTTCTAAACCCAAATCCCGTAGTTTCCGAACAAAAGGATTAATTCCAACAAGATCACTAACGATATGCCCCGAAATCAGAAGGTTGCCTTTATTTTCTTTGGCAATACGCTTTTGTACCGCTAACGGACAATGAATATAGATGACCGTATCAAATCCATTTTCTAACCAGGTGTTGGCAACTTCATAGCCCCCGTTGGTCAGTGCGCCGTGGGCAACGATCGTTTTTCCCGCGGGAGTATCTGATCTACCAGCAGCAAATGCCACTTTGGTAAAAGCTCTTTGGAATTCAGGGAGGGTATTAAGTGCAGCTGCTATGTGGCCTAAGGTGGCTTGATGATTATGAGCTAATGTTTCATCGACAACCTCCTGCATTTTTTGGCGGCCAAGTTCGTCTAACGGTGCATGGATGTTCATAAACGGGAGATCTAGGAAACGAGCAATAGATGGGTAGTGGTCGTGGTTCGCGGAAGAATAGCGGGATGCTAAATCATCCATGCGTGGTTTAACAGAGGCCCATGCATGGTCAGGATTAATCCCGCGTTCAATCATAAATTCAGCATGTCTGCCATATACCGTATGGGCGGGCAAACATCCTAGTGCAGGGGGATGGTGGGCAATGACTAAATCATAGCCCATCATTTTAGCCATGTGGAGTTCTGCAGTTGAGATATCAATTCCAAAAAGTATTTTTCGAATATTGGTGCCGGGATTGTAGATTGCACTATCTCCAGGAAGAGCGGTGAAGCCAGCCATCTCTAGTGCGATATCCATGATTTCTTGAGTCGAATAGGTTTTCACAATAAATCACTCCTTTATCTAATTATTCTTAGCTTTAGCGCAGAATCCTGCATGGAAATAACCGCGCTTCACTTAATTATTGTCGTTTTATTAAATATTTCAAGAAAAATTATCAAAATCAAAGGAATAACCTAGTAATTATCAATAATCAACCTAATAAATATTAATAATAGTATTGACATTATCTAACTTCCCCCTTATAATGAGTTTGTAAATAAGATTATGGAGGCAAAATGATGGAACGTCAGATGATTTTAGAAATGTTGGCCGATGGAAAGATTGAAGTTTCAGAAGCCCTTGAATTATTAAAAGCTGTGGGAGAATCCCAAGTAGCAAGCTCTAATCAAAGAGGATCTTCAGAACAAGCACAAGAACCCGACACAACACAAGGTGTTAATGCCACGCCAGTTGATACAAAAAAAATAGTAGCAGAGAAAGTGACCCAGATTAAAGAGGCTACTTCGCAAATCAAAAAAGAGCTAGCAAACGAGTGGGAGAAGGCAGAGGCAGAACTCCGTAGCGTCAAAGAGACCTATCGTCGCGCAAATGATCTTGAACGAGAAATCGAGAATATCCAAGAAGACAATCTCGATGATGAGCAAGAACAGGATACGTTCGATAAAGAACAAATGATCAAAGATATGCAAGCGCAAAAAGAAGAGCTCGTCAAAGCAGCTAAAGAACAAGCGCAAAGTGCTCAGGAGCAGATGCTAGAAGTACGGCGCCGCATCAAAGAAAAGGGTTATGAGATTGGCGAGATTGTCAATAAAGACCTCATGCCAGAAATGCAACGCACTGCCAATGTTGCGCAAGATGTGGCTCAGCAGTTCGGCGATACAATTGGTGATACAATCGAAGAAATTACAAGCAAAATTGGTCCATTTATTGATCAATTTGTCAGTGGTATATCCTTCGGTGGATTTGAAGGCCACGAAGTTGTTCGTGAGACGACTTGGCAACCTGAAAATGATGGGGATTTGATTGACTTGAATGCTCAGGTGCAAAATGGGCAAGTCATCGTCTACGGCGTGACGGATCGTAAAGATATTGGCATCAAATTAGAGATGAAAATACGGGCATCCGAAGGACAAATTGAAGAAATCGCCGATGGTTTGGTATCCATTATGCACCAAGGTAATCAGCTCAACGTTGAAGTGGTGCGCAAATTCAATACGATGCATCGTGTGAATGTCACGTTACTTGTGCCGGTCGACCGCATCTATAATTGCAATCTGCAATCAGTGAATGGCAAAGTGATTATTGATAATCTCCAGGGTGGCGATTGGTTTCTTAAGACGGCCAATGGACGGATTATTGTAGGAAAAGCACAAGCGAAACAAATCGACGCCACATCGTCTAATGGATCATTGCGGTTTAATGCTCAGGCTGAAGTGCTTAATCTATCTGCCAGTAATGGTACGATTAAATATTACCCACCACAGGGTGCTTATGGCCTAGTCAATCTTCAGACGAGAAATGGTGGTATACGCATTAATGGTGAGCCCGGTATAAATGCGATCATCGATGGGAGCACAAAGACTTCAAAAGTGAAATTAAATGATAATTGGCAGACCATAAGCAGTAATAAGAGCAAGGTCGGTCATAAACTGAGTGCCGCTTCAGTAGACTTTGACCCAACTTTACCGCATCTGAAAATCACAGCTTCAACAAAAAACGGTTCAGTAAAAATTATTGACGATCTCTGGGAGAATAATTAAATAGAAATTGCTCCTCCTTTAAGGCGACCTTCGGGTCGTCTTTTTGCGTCATGACTAAGAGAAATTTTCGGGGATGTTTGGATTCGGCATCCACTAGCATATAGGCGTGGTGATGAAACTATAAAGCGTGTTAAGTCTTTTCAAAGGCTTTTCAATAGGCGATTGGTGATGTGAGAAACGCCACAAATTGTTAAGGACTAAGAAAAACGGTGGTTTTGTGGTACAATAGTTTTATACAAGAATTAGGTCAGATATGGCTTAGTATTGGTTGATATAAATTATTCGGAGGGATGAAAAAATGCGTGAAATAATAATGCAGCAAGCGCGTAATGCTGAAGAACGTCAGGTTATGGGCCATGCTATAGATTTAGTTGAGAAAGCAAAAAGCACCAACACGATTCAACAAACCAACTTCTTAAGTCTTGGAGAACTACAACTATACGATATCGTCATTAACACAATAGGTGGTATGACCGTTAAGAAATATGGTGGCTACGACACCGCCGAGCGCGTATGTTTGGCGTTATGGCCAGAAGAGTGTGATTGGTGTGAACCCGAATTTGATATGAAGGCGTTTCATATTCTTCCTCAGGACCCAGAAGGGCTAGAACATCGTGACTATCTCGGATCTATTCTGGGCCTAGGCCTTAAACGTGATGTTTGTGGCGATATCATTGTGCGCATAGACGGCGCATATGTGATCGTTGATGGTAAAATCGGAGATTATGTTTATGCAAATTTGGTTTCGGTCAGCTCTGAGAAAGTGCGGCTGGAAGAGGTTCCCCTAAATAGTCTGGCAATCTCGCAACCGAAGTTTGTTGTGATGACGATTACAGTTATGTCAATGCGCTTGGATTCTATTATTGCGAAGGCCTTTCAGCTATCTCGGGGCGTGGCAGCGAATTTTATCCGCCAAGGTAAGGTTGAGGTGGACCATCGATTACAGGATAATGCATCGACAGATGTTGCTGAAGGGAATACGATTTCTTGTCGTGGACGGGGACGATGTGTCGTATTAAAAGACTTGGGAAAAACGCGAAAAGGGAAAATTCGTTTGGAAATCGGTTTCCCATCAATCTAGTTTAGAGAATTGCGGGGTGGGACTGTGGAGCAGCTTAAAGGAATCGTTACGAGATTTACCCACAGGAACGAGGAGAATGGGTATACCGTTGCCCATTTCGAATTGGTTGATGATGCTGGCAAAATCAAAATAGTGGGAACATTCCCCGTGCTAGAAGTCGGTGAAACGATCAGTGTCACAGGCGAATGGCGTAAACACGCGAAACATGGCGACCAGTTTATCGTTAGTCAGTATCGTGCGGAAATCCCAGTCACAATCAAAGGCCTGAAAAGCTATTTAGCTTCGGGGGCCTTTAGTGGTATCGGGCCGAAAATGGCAGAGAAGTTGATTGACCATTTTGGGGAAGATATTTTGCGCATTATTAAAGAGGAACCGCAGCGTTTGGCGGAAGTTCCTGGAGTGGGCAAAAGTAAGGTGGCCAGTATTGTCGAAGGATTGGCGGCCAATGAGGATCATGAAACGATGATTTTTCTGCAAGGGTTAGGCATGACACCGGGTTATGCGGGGCGGATTCTGCGCTATTATGGGGAAGATACTGTCAATACGATTAACGCGAATCCCTATATTTTAGTGAGCGATGTGCATGGGATTGGCTTTAAAACGGCAGATCGCATTGCTCAAGCTAATGGCCTGGCCAGTGATCATCCAGAACGTCTAATTGCGGGCGTTAAATATTTATTACAAACGCAAGCGGAAGATGGACACTGCTATATGTTTTACGACCAATTGATCGAGGTAGCAGCCGAACTTTTAGGGGTTAGTGCGGATTTGATTCCACCGGCGGTTAGCACCCTCCAACTCAAGAATGAAGTGATCCTAGAGAAAGACTTACTTAGTGAGCAAGCGGTGTATCTGGCACCTTACTATATTGCAGAGAAGAATATTGCGGCAACGCTCGCACAACTCGTCAAATGGCAATCGTTGCAATTCTGTGATATTAAACAATTTATTAAGGAATACGAAGAAAAGCAGGGGTTTATTTTAGCCCCTGAGCAAAGTAAAGCCATATCAGCGGCTTTTGTCAATGGGGTAACCGTCATCACAGGGGGCCCTGGTACTGGTAAAACAACGATTACCAAGTGTTTAATTGAATTATGTGAAGCAACGAGCAAGCAGGTGATCTTAGCTGCTCCAACAGGCCGTGCCGCTCAACGGATGGGGGAGGCGACAGGGCGCGGAGCGAAAACGATTCACCGACTCTTGGAGTATGCCTATACTAAAAGCGAAGGAATGAAGTTCAAGCGTAACGCCAATAATAAAATTACCGCAGATGTGCTCATAATCGATGAGGTATCAATGGTAGACACCCTCTTGATGTATCATCTTACGCAAGCTATACCGCCTGGGTGCCAAGTGGTATTGGTTGGAGATATTGATCAGTTGCCCTCAGTGGGGGCAGGTAATGTGCTAAGGGACATCATTAATTGTGAGGTAATACCAGTTGTCCGCTTGACAAGTATTTTCCGCCAAGCCCAAAAATCTTTAATAATCGTCAACGCCCATAAAATAAATGCGGGTGAATTCCCTTATTTGAAAGACAAAGACAAGGATTTCTTTTTCGTTTCTCGTTCAGATCCTCAGGCTATTGTCAAAACGATTGTGTCGCTGTGTCGTAAGCGCTTGCCTGAATTTGGCGAATATCATCCACTTGATGATATCCAGATTTTAACACCAATGCGGCGGACTGTAACAGGCGTAGAGAATCTCAATGACGTTTTACAGCAAGCCCTTAACCCGGCGATCCCAGGGCGGAACAGCATTAAGATTGGCACACATCAGTGGCGCGAGGGCGATAAAGTGATGCAAATCCGCAATAATTATCGCAAAAATGTTTACAACGGAGACATCGGTCGCATCCTCATGATTGATCGATCGGCCTCTTTGCTACAGGTTCGCTATCAGGATGGTAACTGGCATAGGGTTGTCGATTATACTTTTAGCGAGTTAAATGAACTCGTTTTGGCCTATGCGATTTCAATCCACAAAAGCCAGGGAAGTGAGTATCCGGTCGTCATTATTCCGGTCACAACCCAACATTACTTGATGCTACAGCGCAATTTAATATACACAGGCATTACGCGTGCTCAGAAACTCGTTGTTTTAGTTGGAACCAAGAAGGCTTTAGCCATAGCGGTGAAGAATAATAAAGTTGTTGAACGCCATACGGCATTGAAGGTGCGTCTCCAAGACGAGATCGGAGGAATAGTGAAATGAAAAAATGGGTCATTGATTTAAATGCGGATTTAGGTGAAGGTGCTGGTTTTGATCGGGATTTGATCCCACTATTGACGTCTGCCAATATTGCATGTGGATTTCATGCAGGCAACCCACATATGATGCAGGAAAGTGTCAGATTATGCGCCGAGAATGATGTTCATGTAGGGGCGCATCCCTCTTTCCCTGATATTTGGGGTTTTGGGCGACGCGAGTTGAAATGCAGTCCTGCTGAAGTGGTAGACTATATGCTTTACCAAATCGGTTCTATCGAGGCATTTTGTCGCGCTAATGGGGTGAAATTATATCATGTTAAGCCGCACGGGGCGATTTACAACATGGCAGGGAAAGACCGCCAATTGGCGGATGCTATTGTGCAGGGGATTATCAAATTTGATCCGAAGTTGAAACTTTTTGCTCAACCCGGCGTGCAGCTTGCTATCGCGGGTAAAGAGGCTGGACTTGAAGTTGTTAATGAAGTGTTTGCCGATCGTGCCTACAATATGGATGGTAGTTTGGTATCGCGCAAACTGCCTAATTCTGTACTCCATAACCCACAAGAAGTGCTAGAACGCACCTTGAAAATGGTCACTGAAAAGCAGGTCGTGACTTACGATCAGCAGATTCTTGAATTAGATGCGGGCACGGTATGCTTGCACGGCGATAATCCGGCTGCAATAACCTTGGCACGTTCAATCCGCGAAGGACTCGCTAAAGCCGGCATCACCATCACCGCCCCTTAGAATTCCAAAAATGGGGAATCTCTGTGTTACGTCATTTATTTTCAATAATCGGCATACTGCTTGTATAGCCTCATATGGAAAATAAGTTTGTGCCTTGACCTTCCCGCATTTCTATAGTTATTAATCGAGTCGAAAAACGGTGTTCCATAGAGGGACACCGTTTTATGTTAAGAGATTAGCGGTGATCTCTGTGTTGCTCGGAAAAACACTTATTCAGCATACTAGTATGTATAGCTTCATTGAGCGTTTTTGCTCGCGCCTAGAACTCGCATCATTCTTGAAATTCTATAGATAGATTTAAGCGCCTTGTTCCCAGGGCGCTTTTAGAATGTCATAATCGGCAACCTGCTTGTATAGCCTCATATGGAAAATAA
>CAZVAO010000105.1:0-8015 GCA_964625175.1 uncultured Clostridiaceae bacterium | reverse complement strand
CATCAAGTGCTTCGGCGCACATTAATGTTCGGGTCGGCACGAGGGCGACCCCTACGTTGGTGGGTGCTAATTATGTCATCGGTGGGTTTCGATTGCTTTGTCCGGGAATCCTTAAATCATCCACCGTCATCAAGCCGTTTTCCGTGCCCTTTGTGTTCCCAACAAATTAAACCCTACCGTGTTGACATATCCTAAACCAGCATTTATACTTCCCCCGATCCCCGAACCCCGATCCCCAAATGTAGCTAATGACCAATACATGTTCCATCAAACCATGCAGGAAAAAACATGAACGCAGCGAATAGTTATAGCTAAGGAGTGATTATTATGATTACAAGGGAGCTATTGCATAGTCCTCAAGCATTGAAAAATATTAAAGTGGCAGTTTTGGGATTAGGCGTCAGCAATATTCCCGTTGTCCGTTTTTTAAATAAATATGGCGCTCAAATCGTTATTTGCGATAAGCGGGTTGCAGAAAAAATTTCAGTTGCTTCCGAGTTTAAGGCCATGGGCCACGAATTCTTTGGTGGGGAGGATTACTTAAAGGTTTTGACCGAGCGCAAGTTTGATGTAGTTGTACGCACGCCGGGTATTCGGCCAGATTGTCCAGAGATACTAGCAGCCTTGGCAGCTGGTGCTCATATGACCAGTGAAATCGAGCTTGTTTTCGATTTGGCGTCTTGTCCGATTGTCGCAGTGACGGGCAGTGATGGGAAGACGACAACGACCACTTTAATTGCGGAGATGCTCCGTGAGAGTGGAATCACCACCCACTGCGGCGGCAATATTGGAAAACCGCTTATTGAGGAAGTCTTAGACTATTCACCCGAAGATATTATTGTATTGGAACTGAGTAGCTTCCAGCTAATGACGATGAAGCAGAGTCCACCTTATAGCCTGATTACCAACTTGAGTCCGAACCATTTGAACTGGCATCTTGATTATCAGGAGTATGTTGCGGCGAAATTGAATATCGCCAAGTGTCAAACGCCAGAGAATATCGTTGTGCTTAATGCTGACAATCAGGATTTACAGGAAATCACAGGACAACTACCAGGCAAGATATTGCTATTCAGCCGACAGAACGCGGTTAATCGGGGGGCCTGTATCATTGATGGTATGATGGTTTTAAGGCGTCCTGAGGGCAATCTAGCGATTTGTAAGCCCAATGAACTACAGCTTCTGGGCTTACATAATGTTGAAAATGTTCTGGCAGCCGCAGCCTTGGCTTATGAGGCCGGTGCATCCATCATTGCGATTCGTAAAGTTGCACGAGAATTTACGGGAGTTGAGCACCGTCTAGAGAAAGTGCGCGTTTTGAAAGGGATTACGTTTTATAATGATTCAATCGCGAGTTCGCCAACCCGAGCACTTGCCGCAATCGAATCCTTTGAATCTCCGATGATTATTATTGCGGGGGGATCCGACAAATATGTGCCTTTTGATGAGTTTGCCGAAGCGGTAGCGCAGAAAGTCAAAGCATTGGTTTTACTGGGTCAGACTGCCCAGAAGATTGAGGATGCAACGCGAGTCGCATTGGCAAAAAACGGACGCAATATGCCGATGATTCATGTTCAAACGTTGGAAGAGGCCGTGCAAGCGAGTTATCGTCTGGCGGAGACTGGCGACGTGATATCACTTTCACCAGCATGTGCTTCTTTTGATATGTTCGATAATTTTGTGCAACGAGGAAGGCTTTATAAGGAATATGTTAACAAATTAGATTAGATCTATTGGCATGAGATTTGTCCTAAAGAAATATTTGTTCTGCTGTTGACAATAATATTAATCTTAAGTATAATTGTTTTTGCCGCTTGAAGGGGGCGAATAGCTCAGCTGGGAGAGCACCTGCCTTACAAGCAGGGGGTCGTAGGTTCGAGCCCTACTTCGCCCACCATAACGTGGAGTCGTGGTCTAGTTGGCTTAGGATGCCGGCCTGTCACGCCGGAGGTCGCGGGTTCGATTCCCGTCGGCTCCGCCATAAAATCAAGTGGTAGGATCAATATGGAGTTTAACTTTATAACTTGGTCAGCAGCAAATAGCTGAATTTTCAGCTAATGTATAAGGCGCGGTAGCTCAGTAGGTAGAGCGGGGGACTGAAAATCCCTGTGTCGGCAGTTCAATTCTGTCCCGCGCCACCATAATGCGGAAGTAGCTCAGTGGTAGAGCATCGCCTTGCCAAGGCGAGGGTCGCGAGTTCGAATCTCGTTTTCCGCTCCAAAAATATGGGTACACGGCGGCATAGCCAAGTGGTAAGGCAGAGGACTGCAAATCCTTTATCCCCAGTTCGAATCTGGGTGCCGCCTCCATTTAAATCAAGATGGATGTAGCAAAATAGTTGAAAATAGATGCCGGGGTGGCGAAATTGGCAGACGCAAGGGACTTAAAATCCCTCGGATAGTAATGTCCGTGTCGGTTCGAGTCCGACCCTCGGCACCATTTTTATATCATGAGAGCGTAGCTCAGTTGGGAGAGCACTACCCTGACACGGTAGGGGTCACGCGTTCAAGTCGCGTCGTTCTCACCACTGAAGAGACCACTCCACGAAGAGGGGTCTTTTTTGTTTTAAATATAGCGAGAATTGGCAAAAAAATCTACCATAAAAAGGCATGCTATGTTATAGTATATTGATTGTAAAAATCACAAATTAATCGATTGTGTGAGGGTAATAGGATGGTAGAGCGCTATAAGGGGTTTCTTCTGGTTTTAATCTCATCAATTGGATTTGGAACGCTGGGTCTATGGGGAAAAATGGCGTATCAATTAGGCATGACACCCTTAGAAGTGCTTTTTCTGCGCTACGCGTTGGCGGCAGTCATTCTCTGGATTGTCGCATTTATACACTATCGTGCCCAAATCAAAATCTCACCATTAAATATATCCAGATTTTTTGTGCAAGGCGGGCTATTCTACGCCTTACCTTCAATTGGTTATTTTTATGCACTGCGCTATTTACCAGTCTCTATCGCCACTATTCTATTCTTTCTACATCCGATTTATACATTTTTTGTGACGTCCACCCTGTTAAAGCAGAAAATATCAGGATTCAAATGGGTGGCCTTGTTGATGACAATCGTTGGAATTATGCTTTTGATTGGGATTAATCCTAAGGGATTATCGTTGAACATGACGGGGGTATACTTGATGCTCATGGCTGGTGTTGGCTATGCCGTTTATACCTTAAGCAATCAGATTATGGCTGTCGAATGCAATGGTTTCATAGCGGCTATGTATAATATCACCTTTTGTGCCATGACTATGGCGGTCTTTTTAGTTGGCAATGGGACCGGTTTCCAGTTTGTATTAGACCTGACTTTCGCTAAAGTAGGTATTGTGCTCGGCATGAGCGTGTTTGGTACCATTGTAGGGATCATGCTTCTCATCCAGGGAATACGAGTGATTGGAGCAGCCGAAGCCTCGGTTTATACGGTCTTTGAACCCTTATCTGCCACATTACTTGCTGCTATTTTTCTAGGAGAGCGATTAGGAATCGTTCAGCTTGCGGGTGTTGTATGTGTGATAGCCGGGGTTTCAATTATTCAGATGGATCGGCGGTTTAAGAGGCAATCAATTATGGTTGTTCACGACTGATTACTTGACTAAAACGCCATAATTGAGTACAATAGTTTTAATAGCGTAAAGGTTACGCGAAGGATAGTAGTTTGATTTTCTCAGTTCAGAGAATTGCACCACGGCTGGAAGTGCATGTGATGGAATCAAGTGAAGACCACCTTCAAACCTTTCAGCAGAACACCTTCGGGTTAGTAAGTTGAAACGGTAGCTCCGTTATAGCTTCGAGTGCTCTACCTGCTTTGGGTAGGGAATTAGAGTGGAACCGCGAGTATCTCGCCTCTAAATTTAATTAGAGGCGAGTTTTTTATTTAGGAGGGAAAAAAGATGAGTGAAGTTGTTATTAAACTTAAAGACGGATCACAACGATCCTATGAGCAGGGTATCACTGCCTTAGAAGTCGCCAATGATATTAGCCGACGCTTGGGTAAAGAAGCGATTGCGGCAAGGGTCAATGGCGAAATGACCGATCTTTCAAAACCCATAACAGAAGATGCAACACTTGAATTATTTAGTTTTAATGATGAAGAGGGGAAAGATATTTTTCGCCATAGTACAGCACATATTATGGCGCAAGCAGTTAAGAATCTATGGCCAGACGCCAAATTAGCGATTGGTCCTTCCATCAGTAATGGTTTCTATTACGACTTCGATATGGAGCATCGTCTCGTTCCTGAAGATATGCCAAAAATTGAAGCGGAAATGCAAAAAATTATCAATAGTAAGCCCCATTTTGAACGCTTTGAAATTAGCAGAGATCAAGCTTTGAAGATGTTTGAGGAGATGGGCGAAGATTACAAAGTTGAACTGATTAATGATTTGCCTGAAGACGTGATTATTAGTTATTACGATCAAGGTGGATTTATTGATCTGTGTGCAGGCCCACATATCAATGATACAAAACAGATTAAAGCCTTCAAATTGATGAGTATTGCAGGTGCCTACTGGCGTGGTGATGAAAAACGTCCGATGTTGCAACGCGTTTATGCCACATCATGGGCTAAAAAGAGCCAGCTCGAAGAATACATCCACAAGTTAGAGGAAGCAAAGAAACGCGATCATCGGCGCCTGGGTCGTGAATTAGATCTCTTCAGTTTCAATAATGAGGTGGCACCTGGATTTCCATTCTTCCACGGCAAGGGTATGATTATTCGCAATTTGCTGGAAAACTATTGGCGTGAAAAGCACGATGAGTATGGTTACCAGGAAATCCGCACGCCCATGATGATGCATCGTGTTCTCTGGGAGCAGAGTGGCCATTGGGATCACTATCAGGACAATATGTATTTTACTGAAATTGACGAGGTTCCCTTTGCTGTTAAACCGATGAACTGCCCAGGGGGAATGTTGGTTTATAAAACAGCTATGCGCAGCTATCGGGATCTCCCCTTGCGCATGTGCGAATTAGGGTTAGTACATCGTCACGAAATGTCAGGGGCCTTGCATGGTTTGATGCGTGTGCGTGCCTTTACGCAAGATGATGCACATATTTATATGTTGCCAGAGCAAATCGAAGAGGAAGTGAACAGTGTCATCAGTTTGGTTGATGATGTTTATAAGACTTTTGGCTTTGATTACCATATTGAATTGAGTACGAAACCTGATGATGCTATGGGTAGTGATGAGGTTTGGGAAATTACAACAGAAGCATTACGCAATGTACTCGATCATCGCGGCGTTGATTATATTGTCAATGAAGGTGATGGTGCCTTTTATGGCCCTAAGATTGACTTCCATTTACGTGACTCTTTAGACAGAACGTGGCAGTGCGCAACCATTCAACTGGATATGCAGATGCCAGAGCGTTTTGAATTGGAGTATGTTGGCGCTGATGGGGAGCGACATCGCCCAGTTATGATTCATCGTACAGTACTCGGCAGTATAGAGCGTTTTATCGGCGTATTAGTAGAGCATTTTGCTGGTGCCTTCCCACTGTGGCTGGCCCCAGTTCAGGCGAAGGTTATTCCAATTGCAGATCGCTACGCGCCTTATGCCCAGCAAGTAACCGATCAGTTGTTGCAAGCGGGCCTCAGAGCCGAATTAGATGAGCGCAGTGAAAAGGTTGGATTTAAAATCCGTGAAGCTGAGATGCAAAAGATTTCTTATATGATTATTGTTGGCGAAAAAGAAGTTGAGTCTAACACCGTATCATTGCGGCTACGCAAAGAAGGTGATAGTGGCAGTAAGAAAATAGAAGAGGTCATTGCCATGATGCAAGATGAGGTTGAGCGCAAGGCTTTTGAACTCAGCTAAGCGTTTTAAGTCTAAGGCAATGCTGGAGAAGCTGTCGTATGACATAGAAGAGCCATTGCTGCAATGAATGACGCTTCGTTGAATATGGATATGTAATTGTTCCGAAATAGTGTTGACATATGGCGCTAGAAGTGGTAACATTACTCTGTTAAAACTTAAGAACAAGAAGAAGCCACCGCTTCTCACCTTATGAGCAAATTATGAGGTTAAAAGTTAACAATGTTTTTAAACAGGTGGCTTTGCTACCTGTTTTTTATTTAGGAGGTGTATACAATTAGTCGCGAACTGGATATTAATGAGCAGATAAAAGCAAGAGAACTGCGGGTTGTTAACCACGATGGTGAACAGCTTGGAATAATGTCTACTGAAGACGCTTTGGAAAAAGCTATGAATCTCAGTATGGATTTAGCTTTAATTTCACCTCAGGCTAAGCCACCAGTGGCAAAGATCATGAATTATGGGCGTTATAAGTATGAGCAGAGCAAGCGCGAACGTGAAGCTCGTAAGAAGCAACACGTCGTCGCATTGAAAGAGATTCGCATGTCTCCAACTATTGAAGAAAACGATCTTAATACGAAGGCTCGCCATGCCGTGAAGTTTTTACAGAGTGGCAATAAGGTGAAGCTTACAATTCGTTTTCGTGGACGTCAAGTGGTTCATAGTCGCTTGGGTCGTGAAGTCTTAGAAAGATTCGGAGAATTATTAACCGAATATGGCAAAGCAGATGCTAGGCCAAAAATGGAAGGGCGTAATATGAGTGTGATTTATAGCCCTACCAAACAATCTTAACAGGGGGGCTTAACATTATGCCTAAAATGAAAACACATCGCGGTGCTGCTAAGCGAATGAAAGTTACTGCAAAAGGAAAAATAAAAAGACATAAGGCCTATTCAAATCACCGCGCTATGCGCAAGGGATTACGTCAACGCAAGAACCTTGCTAAAGGTACTTTAGTTCACGAGAATGACGAAAGTCGCGTAAAGCGCTTATTACCTTACGCGTTTTAGGCTGAGATCAGGAGGATTTGAAAAATGGCTAGAGTTAAAAAAGGTGTCAAGTCACGCCAGCGCCGTAAAAAAGTATTAAAGGCTGCCAGAGGCTTTAAAGGAACTAGAAGCAGACATTTGCGTGTTGCAAAACAGGCAGTTGTTCGCGCTATGACCAATAATTATCGTGACCGTCGTCGCCGTGCGCGCGACTTCCGTAAATTATGGATCACGAGAATCAATGCTGAAGCCCGTAATAATGGCTTATCTTATAACCGTTTAATGTTTGGTCTGAAGCAAGCAAATGTGGATATTAACCGCAAAATGTTAGCTGAAATGGCCGTCAATGATAAAGCAGCGTTTGCGCAAGTTGCTAATATCGCCAGAGAAGCATTAAATTAGAATTCCATAAATGGGTGATGCCCGTGTTACTGCACTTATTTTTAATAATCGGCATACTTCTTGTATAGCCTCATATGAAAAATAAGCTTGTGCCTTGGCTTCACCGCATTTCTGAAATTCTAAATATTTAAGAGTTGATTAGGCATTGCGATCCGCAATGCCTTTTTGAATGTTATAAATGTACTATTTCGGCGTTGCAAACTGTTTTTCTTATTCAGCATGCTAGATGCATAGCGCCATTGCACAAACATACTTGTGCCTTGACCTCTCTACAATTCTGAAATTCTTACTAATAAAGACCTAATTAAGCACTGCCTTTTAGCGGTGCTTTTTGTTGTTTTAATTGCCTTATATAAATGGATATCGCTAATCACGAACATATTTCATAATAACACTCTACCCAAATTAGGTGCCGCCACTTGATGCGTAAACGGCATCAGGTGCTTCGGCGCACATTAATGTTCGGGTAGGCACGAGGGTGACCCCTACATAGGTGGAGGTAATTATAGGGTGAGAGGATAATCGGGGACCAGGGACCAGGGATCAGGTCAAGGTAGGCAAGCTCTGCTTGTCCTTTTCTTGTATTAATAAGAAATCACGTGTTCACAATTTGCCAACCTCCAATAAATTAAGGGTCCCGTGCCTGTAGGGGAGATCACTGATCTCCCGCACAACACTGTGCGGCCGCAGGCCATATAATTTGGCGGAATACATCAATATAAGACACCCCAAAACACATCCACGTAATCAAGCCGTTCTTTGTGCCCTTCGTGTTCTTTGTGGTTTCAACAAATCGAAAACCCG
>CAZVAO010000104.1:0-8123 GCA_964625175.1 uncultured Clostridiaceae bacterium | reverse complement strand
AATTTGATGTGATTATCAGCACCTGCGATGTCTTTAACTATCTGACGACGGATGCGGCGCTCTTACAAGTTTTGCAAGGGGTTCGAAACCACCTAAAGCCAGGTGGCCGACTGCTTTTCGACGTGAGTAGTGCCTACAAACTCGCGGAGTTTTTGGGTAATCATCGTGACAATTATGTGGCGGATGATTTGTGCTATATCTGGAATAACGACTGGGACGATTCTCAGCACCTATTAACTTTGGGTTTGGTGCTCTTTGCCCAGAATGAGCAGGGCCTATACGAGCGCTTTGAAGAAGAGCATGAGCAACGCGGCTGGTTAATTTCTGAAATAAAAGCCCTTGTTGAACAAGCGGGAATGCAAGTTGAACACGTCTTTGACGCATTCACCACAGACCCTGTCAAAGACACCAGCGAACGTATTCAATGGATTGTGCGGCCTATTTGATTCCAATCAGCTTGTGCAACCGATCCGATCAATTCAATTATTTTGATTGAAAAGCTCCGATTTACTCGGGGCTTTTTTTGTGTAATGAATCAATAGGGACAGACCCTAATGATTCAAATATCGCTAACTCCCGACACTAGTTAGGGCTTACTAAACAGTTCAAAAAACTTGTAGTTAAAACGCTATTTTAATTTTTTCAACTTGCCAGGTGCACGGAAATAGTGTCAATTAAGCATAAAAGCCTGCACCTGGCAAGTTGACGTTTTGCAAACGTCACTGTTTAGACGCCGATAATTACGGTTAAAATGGCTTTTTTAAGCCATTTTTTGAGCTACGCTCATTACTGAATGAAATCTAGCGATTCATTCAGTAAGCCCTAGTTATTGATTTGTATGACAGGGAGTTCCATACCTTGATCTTTAATACAAAAAAACCACCCTTATTCGGGGTGGTGCTGATGCAATATTAATTGGGTGAAGGGAGCAGAGAGGCCTTCTTGTGGCTGGCATAGGCTTGTTTTACGAAGGAGTAGGCCAAGATGACGGTGGCTAGCGAGAGCCAGAAAGCGGGAACGTAAGAGTTCGAGACATCATAGACTAAACCCGCAATATAGGAGCCGCCCGCAAGGGCCAGTGGCGCAATCTGAATGTTCACCGCATAGAGCTTGGGGAAGTCTTTCGTGCCGTATAGATCCTTGATCATGATGGGGTAGACAACCGTTTGCAATGGAATACTTAATCCAGCACATAATGCGTAAATATAGCCCAGTGCCATATTGTATTCAATAAAAATGGCAGACAGGGCACAGACTGCTAGACTTGCATAACAAATCAGGTTGATGGTTGAGAGCTTAATTTTGTCACAGAGGATGCCAATAAATACTTTTCCGATAATTAAACTCGCCCCGTAGAGAGACACAATCAGTGCCGAAAAGCTCGGGCTATAACCCACATTAATGATATGGGTCGCCACTTGCACAAAGCAGAGGGTATAAATAAGCGATAACATGATCCGTGCTGCCACTAATCGTTTAAAACTACCTGTTCCCTTAACCTCATCATAGGTGTAGCTGGCGTGTGTTTCAACAGTTTCCTTCTTCACTCCTAAAGGCTTTAAGCCCTTCATACTGGGCTCGATGTAGAGAAAGAAGTAAAAGAGGGTCGCAGATACAAGACCACCAGCTGCGAGTGCGAAATAACCCCCGCGAATGCCAAAGCTTGAATAGATGAGCCAAGAGCAGATAGGGGCGAGTACGAAGGCAGAAAGGCCCGTTCCAGCACCCACAATACCCATGGCTAGGCCATTTGAGCTGATAAACCAATTATTGACGATGGATGGCGAGCTGATCGCGGTACAGGCCGCACAGAAGCCGATTACGAAGCAAAGGGGATAAGCGAGCATAATCACTTTCAGTTCGGTGATCCCCATCAATAAGAAGGAAGTCGCTTGCAAACCACAGCAGAGGATCAGCACCAGTTTATTATTTTCTTTAGTGAGTATGCGGCCAAAAAAGAAATAGCCGCAAAACATACCGACAGAGAGCATGGATAGGGTTAGCCCAATACTGGAGGCAGAGTAGCCAAACCGGCTCATCAAAGGGGCTGTGAAAAGTCCCATTACAGGAATAATACCAATACCAAACGTATTATTAACCATGCAGATTAAAACGATATACCACCCATAATAAATCTTCTTCATTGAGTTACCACTCTTTCCTGACAGCGACTGCCGTGTATGTTATAGCTATTATAACCGTAAATGGGGTGGATGACAAAGGAAGTTTGGCGCATTTTTACAACAATTATAACGTGCTAGACAGTTTAAGGGGAACGCGCCGCAATCCTTTTATGGGTCTAGGCTCCATGCAGTGAAAATAGTGAGAAACTGAAGCACAAAAAAGGCGAACTCTAGGTCCGCCCTTCGTAAACTGCAAAACATGAATATTTCATCAAAAAAATCGCTTTAAAAGTGCCTAATTCAGTGATTTCATGGAGAGGGAAATGCGCTTCTTCTTCAGATCAACCGCGAGCACTTTAACCTTCACTGTTTGGCCAACGCTAACGACTTCCTGAGGATGGCGAATGAATTTATTGCTCATCTGGCTGATGTGGACGAGCCCGTCTTGCTTCACGCCGATATCCACAAAGGCCCCAAAGTCGACCACATTGCGGACCGTACCCTGTAAGATTTGCCCTTCTGCCAGCTGCTCCATCGTCACGACCTCACGACTAAACACAGGCTTCGGCATCGAGCTTCTAGGATCATGCCCTGGACGCTGCAACTCGGCAATAATATCCTTTAAGGTCGGTAAACCGGCACCCAGCTCCTCGGCCAATTCCCTTAGAGAGGCTTGCTGCAACTTACTTGCCCAGGCGTCCTTGCCTTCTTTGATTTCCGCCTCAGTGACGCCCAGCTTCTTAAGCAGGGCTTTGGCCACTGGATAAGACTCGGGATGAACGCCCGTATTATCCAGGAATTCCTTACTCTGGCGAATCCGGATAAAGCCCGCACATTGCTCAAAGGCCTTCGCCCCAAGCCGCGGCACCTTCTTCAGGTCTTTGACCCCCGTAAAGATACCATTCTCACTGCGGTAGTTGACAATATTCTTGGCAATCGTCTTATTAATACCCGAGATATAATTGAGCAGGGCACTGGAAGCCGTATTGAGATCAACGCCAACTTGGTTCACACAGGATGTAACCGTTTGACCAAGTGCAGAGGCGAGTACCTTCTGGTTGACATCGTGCTGATACATCCCTACGCCGATGGCCTTCGGATCAATCTTAACCAATTCAGCCAGCGGGTCTAAGATGCGGCGGGCAATCGAGATAGCACCCCGCATGGAAACATCAAGGTCAGGGAACTCTTCGCGGGCGAGTGCAGAGGCCGAATAGACAGAGGCCCCCGACTCAGAAACAATCAAATAGGCGATTTCCTGTTGATCTTCGATCAGATCCACAATAAATTGCTCCGTCTCTCGGCTAGCCGTACCATTCCCAATAACGATAAGCTTCACCCCGTATTGATCAATCATCCGCTGTACCGCCATATTAGAGGCTTGCACTTTGTTATGGGGTTGATGAGGGTAGATGGTTGTCAAATCTAAAACCTCACCAATCGCATCAATGACGCAGATTTTGCAGCCCGTACGATAGGCAGGGTCAACACCCATAATGACCAAATCCGCAATCGGCTGTTGCATCAGCAATTGGCGCAGGTTAAGTTGGAAAGACTTAATGGAATGGCTCTCAGCCGTTTCAGTTAGCGCATTGCGAATTTCGCGCTCAATAGCGGGTTTCAGCGATTTTTTATAGGAAGCATCGATGACTCCACTCAGAAAGAGGCGCAACGGCTCGAACTCGGTCACAATAATCTCCCGCTCTAGGCGTTTGAGGATATCTTCTTGCGGGGTGTCGATCTTAACCTTAAGAATCTTTTCGCGCTCACCGCGGTTGATGGCCAAGACGCGATGCGGCTGAATATCGGTAATGGCTTGGCTAAAGGCTTTATAGGTGTCGTAGACCGAAGGGTCTGTTTCTTCGGGAATGACGGTCTCGATAATACCATAGCCTGCCGTCAGGGAACGCGTGATCTGACGGAACTTGGCGGTCTCGCTAATCTTTTCACTGAGGATGGCGGTGACCCCATCTAATACGCTGTCAACCGTTTCCAGACCGACCTCAGGGTTCAAGTAAGCCTGCGCTGCTTCCTGGGGATCGATGGCCCCTTCCTGGTCCCATAATAGCATCGCCAAGGGTTCTAAACCGTTTTCGCAAGCGATTGTAGCCAACGTGCGCCGCCGCTCTTTATAGGGCAAATAGAGGTCCTCGAGGGCTTGCAAGCTCGTGGCTTGCATGAGTTGATCTTTAAGATCTGGAGTCAGTTTGTCGCGCTCCTCAATAATGCGTAAGATATCCTCGCGCCGCTTCTCCAGCTTGCGGAAATGATTCATCTTCTCTTCTATGGCAAAAATTTGTTCCTCATCGAGCCCACCCGTGACTTCTTTGCGGTAGCGTGCAATAAAGGGCACCGTATTGCTGGCATCCAGTAAGTCAACAACAGCTTGCACTTGAGTTTCTTTAATTTGTAATTCATGAGCGATTAATTGATTGATAGTCATAATTGTTCTCCGTTTCTAATTTCGCATAAATATCTTAACATATAATCGGTCGAAACCTAAACAAATTCCGAGGAATAGTTGTCGCCTGCGAAATGAGGTGTTATTATACAGGCTAGAAGAGCGATATCCGCTGGGTCGAATCCAAGCGGTGACTTCTTAAAGGTCTCGGAGGATAACGCTCTGAAAAGGGATCCTTGCTTGTGGGGCAATCCGCATGGGCAGGATCAAATACCAATGGATAAAGGATGTCAAAAATGTTAAAAGATATTACGATTAACCTTAACGTCTTAGAAAGCATGATCTATTTCTGGGAAGCCAGCAAAGAGGGCGAGAAAATTGGCGAAGCCTATCTCATGACGATTGCCGATCATCCCATGATGCAGCTCACCTACGACGAGGAATTTAATGCAGAATCCGTGCGCCGCGCCTTAAGCGCCATCACGAATCGTGAGATTTTCAGCGGCAATAAAACGGAACGCAAGTTTTGGAACAACAACATGTGGATGATGGACGATTTCGACATCATGCGCGCCATGGTTAAACCCGTTAAAACTTTAAATCTCTCCGAAATCGTTGCAGAACTTGCTGATAAAGACTTGCCTTACAGCGACGTAGAGATTGTCATCTTACCGATGCACAATGTCAGCTATCAAATCGCAGAAAATAAGCTCCTCATGAACTTCTTCAAGATCCAACTAGATTTTATGGACTTCGATTTAGTGCAGTTTGAGGGTCAAAGCGTCAAGGATTTTGTCAAGGAAGCCATCAGTCAAATGTAGTTTTGCGGATGACAGAGAGAGGGGGGTAGCTATTGAAAAAAGGTAAAGAGATTTCGATGAATGAGCGTGGACAATTAGGCTTTGCCAGTATCAACACGCAAGTAGGCTCCAACCTGCCCGCTTACCCGACCCCCCAATGGCAACTCATCACGGAGGAGAGTCAATTTACGGCTGTCCTGCCTGAGCTCATGCAGACCCGTGCGATCGGGCTAGATATCGAGACCAGTGGTTTAGACCCTCATGAAGATGCGGTTCGCTTAGTGCAAATCGCGGCAGAGGGGCATCCGGTTTACATCATCGACTGTAGCCAAGTCACGGATTTGCAGTTTCTGGCACCGCTTTTTGCCGCCCGTTGGCCCGTCAAAGTCATCCATAATGCCGTTTTTGAGCTTAAATTCCTCGAAAACAAGCACCGAATGTCATTCTGTGGCATTTATGATACTATGTTAGCCAGTCGCTTGCTGGGCAATGGCTTCGGCTATCGCCACGGCTTAGACAAAGTAGTGGAGCGCGAATTGGGCTTCTACCTCAGCAAGACCATGCAGCAGAGCAATTGGTCGTCATCGACATTGAGTGGGATTCAATACGATTATGCCGCGAAAGACGCGGCGGTTTTATTGGATTTGCGCAAAAGCCAGATTCCCAAATTGCAGTCTGAGGCCTTAGTTGAAGTTGCGAAACTGGAATTTGATTGCACGCGGGCGATGGCATCCATGATGTTTAACGGGGTCTATATCGATTTAGACTTACTCGATCAACAGTTTAACAAACTCAGTGAACAAGCGGTTAGCTACGAGTTCCAATTGCGTCAATACTTTGGTGATATTAATCTGCAATCACCCCAGCAGTTGAATCAGGCCTTGAAAAAGCGGGGGATCAACGCCGACAGCACGCGGGAGTCTGCGTTGCGGGAATTCGTTGTAGATCACCCTGAAATCGAGCTTCTTCAGCAATATAAATCGCTTCTCAAGATCATATCGAGTGCGCTCCAGCCCTTGCGTGCCAATATTAATCCAGTTACCCATCGCGTGCATTCTGATTTTCATCAGATGGGGGCTTCCAGCGGTCGCATGTCGTGTGGTAACCCCAACATGCAGAATATGCCGCGTCGCAGCGATATTCGCTCGATTGTCGCCGCACCACCGGGCCATAAGCTCATTATTGCCGACTACAGCCAGATTGAATTGCGCATTATCGCAGAAATCAGCGAGGATCCAGCCATGATCGCGGCCTATCGGGAAGGGCAGGATATTCACCGCCTCACTGCGTCCCTCTTCTCAGATAAAAAGCCAGAAGACATCACCAGAGAAGAACGGCAAAAGGCCAAAGCTGTCAATTTTGGCTTAGTCTATGGGATGGGTGCCCAAGGACTCGTGCGCTATGCCAAAGGATCCTATGGTGTAGAGATGACCCTAGCAGAGGCCGAATACATCAAGTCCTCCTTCTTCCGCACCTATCAAGGCATCGCTGATTGGCATCGCCGCATTCGCCGCACGATGGACCAGGTCACCTTCAATGCCACCCTCAGTGGCCGCAAACGCTATTATAAAACCGATAAACGCTTCATCTCTGAGCTCTATAATACCCCCGTGCAGGGGACAGGGGCAGACATCCTCAAACTCGCACTGACCATCCTCCATGAGCGCCTGCAAGGCACCTCAGGCAAAATCGTCAACTGCGTCCACGATGAAATCGTCGTCGAATGCCTAGAGCAAGACGCCGCTGTCATTGCAGAGATTGTCAGGAACTCGATGGAAGATGCGGGGCATCATTTTATTAAGAAAGTGCCGATTGTGGCGGATGTCTTAATCGCCCCAAATTGGTCCGAAAAGTAATTCAATATATGGGTAATCTCTGTGTTGCTCGGATGTTTACTTATTCGCAATACCATACGTATTGCCTCATTTCATAAACATGCTCGCGCCTTGACCTTCCCACATCTATTGAATTACTTCGGGCATAAACATGCTCGCGCCTTGACAGAGAACATTCTCCGAGCCTCTTATGTTATGTTTGCAAATGGGTAATTTGGTGTTGCTGAAGGTTTCCAGCAATTTCAACGTACTGGCGTACGCCTCATTTCATAAACATGCTCGCGCCTTGACCTTCCCACATCTATTGAATTACTTCGGGCATAAACATGCTCGCGCCTTGACAGAGAATATTCGCAGAATCCTTTAATAAAACAATAGACAGCACATAAATTTTGCTGTCTATTGTTTTATTTATCATAAGAATCATGCGCGACGCTTCACATCGCTTTGTATAAAGATTTCTTGCATTAAATTGCCCAATGATTTCTTGTATTCAATTTAATCTATACTTACCCAATTACGGGTCGACACGAGGGCGACCCCTACGTTAAAGAAATGGGTTTTCCTCAATGTATTTACATATTCGCTGATAATCATCTATATCACGTATAATATGTTCATAATAATTTCGTTGCCATATTCGCTTACGAAATGGCTTATACACACCATTTTTTACACCAGATATGTACTTAACAGCTGTTTTTGACTTGAACGCCCGAACCACATCTCCTATGGTGTATGCAGTCTTAACAGCCTCTGTGTTCTTACGCCGAAGCGCAAATACAGGTTCTATATCTAGATTATCAATCGCTATAATGAAATGCACGTGATCTGGCATAATAGTATACGTGTCAATCTCCACTCCTCCAAATCTATTCGGTAAACTGAGCAATGTATCTTCTACCATTTGGCCAACATTATTTAAAAGAACATTACCCCCTGACTGTATGCCGAAATATTGCTT
>CAZVAO010000103.1:1344-8162 GCA_964625175.1 uncultured Clostridiaceae bacterium | reverse complement strand
AAAACCTAACGCAAAGGCAGTTTGGCTACCCCATGCACCCTGTCCCGTGTCCCCAATCCGGATCCCTTTATTGAGTGAGTTTCAATTCACCAATATGGTGACAGGCTGCAAAATGGCCAGGCTCAATTTCTTGAGCTTGAGGTTCTTGCTGGCTACATATGTCCGTCGCATAGTGACAACGCGTATGAAAGCGACAACCTGATGGCGGATTCGCTGGACTGGGCACATCCCCTGTCAGCAATACACGATCTTTGCGTTTATTAGGATCAGGTTCAGGTATCGCCGCTAAAAGCGCCTGTGTATAGGGATGCTGCGGATTGCTATATAAATCTTTAGAGTTAGCAATCTCAACAATTTTACCTAAATACATCACAGCTACCCGATCGCTGATATGCTTGACAACACTAAGATCGTGAGCAATGAAGATGTAAGTCAACCCCAAATCCTGCTGTAATTCTTTCAACAGATTAAGAACTTGCGATTGAATCGATACATCTAGCGCAGAAACAGGCTCATCACAAACAACTAAACGGGGATTCAGAGCTAATGCTCGGGCTATCCCAATTCGCTGGCGTTGTCCGCCGCTGAATTCATGGGGATAACGCTTTAAATGCCGCTTCGTTAGCCCTACAATTTCAATCAGGTCTTCCACACGCGCCTTACGTTCAGCCTTAGTCCCCCAGTTATGAATGACAAGCGGTTCTATGATAATTTGCTCAACGGTTAAACGTGGATTTAGCGATGAATATGGGTCTTGAAAAATAAGCTGCATATGTTGACGTGCTTTACGCAATGCTTCGCTTTTCAGCGCCAGAATATCTTGGTCGTTGATTATAACTTGCCCCGCAGTTGCCTCATTTAAGCGCAAGATGGTACGCGCCATCGTAGACTTCCCACAACCGCTCTCTCCAACCACGCCTAGGGTTTCCCCTTGGTGAACCGTGAAACTCACGCCATCAACAGCCTTGACTGATGCTTTTTCTTTACTAAACCAGCCGCTTTTGATAGGGTAGTATTTCTTCAAATCTTTAACTTCAAGAAGGACTGGAGATTGTTCATTAATCATGATCCACCTCCATATTTTGAGGATGCCAGCAACGATAACAAACGTCTTGTGCTATTTCAATGACTGGCGGCATTTCTGCCTGACACTTCTCATCAGCAAACGGACAGCGTGGATGAAAGCGACAGCCTTTAGGCATTAGTAGGGGATCTGGTACATTGCCTTCAATCACCTCTAGCCACTCCACATCTTCGTCAATTTGCGGGATAGAGTGCATCAAACCCATCGTATAGGGATGATGCGGTTGCTCAAAAAGACGATACACATCATTGATCTCAACAACCTGACCCGCATACATAACTACCACCCGATCAGCCATCTCAGCCACGACGCCTAAGTCATGGGTAATCAGCATAATGCTCATATTCATTTCACCTTTGAGGCGGTCCATCTCCGCTAAGATCTGCGCCTGAATCGTCACATCTAAAGCGGTCGTGGGCTCATCTGCGATCAGCAGCTGTGGATGACAGGCCAGCGCGATGGCAATCATCACACGTTGTCGCATCCCGCCCGACAATTGATGGGGATATTCCTTGATACGTTTCTCAGGATCAGGGATTCCCACTTTTTTCAAAAGAACTATCGCCTCTTGCATCGCTTGTTTCTTATTGAGCCCGCGATGTAAGGCGATGACTTCTGCAATCTGATGTCCTGCTGTGTGTACGGGATTCAGACTGGTCATGGGTTCTTGAAAAATCATAGAGATTTCATTACCACGCACATGCTGAAGCTGCTCCATAGGCATTTTAAGCAAATCATGCTGATTAAAAAGCACTTCACCCGCCTCAATAACGCCAGGTGGCTGGGGGATTAATTGCAGAATCGAGAAAGCTGTTTGACTTTTACCCGAACCGCTTTCACCCACGATTGCTAAGGTCTCCCCTTTGTAAACGCGGAAAGAGACATCATCAACTGCGTTGATCTGACCAAGAACCGTCTTATAAACGGTACGTAAACCTTTTACTTCTAATAATAATTCCATGACTTCCACCCTCTAACGCTTCAAATGTGGATCGAGAGCATCACGCAATCCATCACCCACATAGTTGAATGCTAAAACGGTCATGAAAATTAGGATACCCGGTAAAATTGTAATCCATGGTGCATACCGCATGTAGTAACGTCCAGAGTTCAGAATAGTTCCCCAACTCGGCGGATCCGTAATCCCCAAACCCAAGAAGCTCAGGCTGGATTCTGCTAAAATCGCACTACCGACTCGCAATGTCGCATTAACAATAATTGGCGCCATACAATTTAAGAGCATATGACGGAAAACGATCCGACTATTCTTAGCACCCATCGCTCTAGCTGCTTCGACATAATCCATTTCCCGCAGGGAAAGAAATTGACCCCTTACCATCCGCGCTAGTCCCGGCCAAGAGGTTAGACCGATGACCAGCATGACATTTATGACACTCCGATCGACAATCGCTATGATGGTTAATAAGAGGAAAATAACTGGGAAAGATAACACCATCTCCGTAAACCGCATTAAAACATCGTCCACAGCACCACCAAAATAGCCCGCGGTAGCCCCTATTATAGTGCCTACCAGCACGGATACTGCGGCAGCCACTATGCCGACACTCAAACTAATTCGACTACCCCAGATTAAGCGACTGAGCAAGTCGCGTCCGATACGGTCAGTTCCTAAGATATGCTCTGAACTAAACGATTGCATCGCATTCTCGGAGTCGGTATAGTCATAACTATAAGGCGCTAAGAAAGGTGCGAGAATAGCTATCAGTGTGACCAAAATTAGAAATACGGAACTAATAACCGCCAATTTGTGTTTTTTAAAGCGGCGCCAAACCATTTGGCCATAAGTTTCTTCCAGAGGTACGATTTTATTTTGCTGTACATCTACCATGATTGCACCTCCTAGTCCAACTTAATACGAGGATCAACGACCAGATAAAGCATATCTGCCAGAAACATCCCAACAACGGTCATAACAGCACCCAACATATTGAAAGCCATAACAACCATGTAGTCGCGTTGGAAGATTGAATTTACGGCTAAAAGCCCAATCCCTGGCCAAGAGAAAATCGTTTCGATTACGACTGATCCACTGAACATAATGGTCAATTCAAAACCAATCAATGTCACAATAGGGAGCATCGCATTGCGCATCGCATGTCCTGTAACCACCTTGCGCTCTGACAAACCTTTGGCACGAGCTGTACGAATATAATCTTGATTAACGACATCCAGCATGCTCGCACGCATGTAACGCACGATTCCAGCCATTCCGCTAAACACTAATACAGTAAGTGGCAGAATGATATAACTGAGACGGTCTTTGAAAACGGTGAAGAAAGCTTCCTTACCCCACTCCACACCATAGGTTGCCATTCCAGCGATCTCGATAAAATCAACTTTCATACCCACCAAGTAAATCAGCAACAAAGCAAACCAGAACTGCGGTATCGCTCGTCCTAAGAATGCTAATGTCGTCGAAATTTGATCAAACCAAGAATACTGTCGTAACGCAGAAAGCATACCGATCGGGATGGCCAACAAATAGATAATAATCATCGCAATAAAATTTAAGGCCAGTGTTGCGGGCAAGCGCTCAGCAATCATCTGTAACACGGGCTTCCCCGTTACATAGGAATTGCCAAAGTCCCCTTGCACCACCTTGCTGATCCAGCTGAAATACTGAACATACAATGGTCGATCAAGGCCGTATAACTCCCGAATATGAGCTTTTTCAGCAGGGGTGGCATTACGATCCGCTAAGAGCTCTATCGGATCTCCCGGTGCTAATTGCATAATCGCAAATGATATAATTGATATCCCGATCAAGACAATTAACATCTGTCCGATCCTTCTAGCTATGTATTTACTCATAATCAAGACTCCTCGTTCAAACATATTGAACTTCGCCCCAGAGATTACCTAGGGCAAAGTTCAATCTAAAATATTACAGAGTTATGGTGAAGCTATTTGCTAAGTATGTTTTTTGCCTATTTATGACTCTAATGGAAAGCAGGGTCAATGTACCATTTGTTGATATCGATTGGGAAGAGTGGCGACCAAACAACATCCTTCATCTTATTTGACATACCTTTTACATTGTTCGTTGTATAAAGGAAGATGTAAGGTAGCTCTTCATTAAGTATCTGATAAATCTGACCGTAAATTACCTTGCGCTCTTCAGTATCAAATGTCAAACGCCCTTCTTCAAGCAATTGATCCACTTCGGCATTTTTATACTCTACATCATTGAAACCTTGGAGAACTCCGTTTTCGTCGAGTGCGGCATCTGAATGGAAGGTGATGTAGCAGTCAGGATCAAGCGATAAGTTCCAACCCCACATATAAGCTTCAAACTTGCCGACGTCAAGATACTGACTGAATAAGACAGAACGCTCATAATACTCAACCTGCATATCGATACCAACGGCTTTCCACTGTTCTTTGACCATTGCAATAACGTTGGCTTTTTCTTCTTGGCCAGTCATTGAAACGAGTACAAAGCTAAATTTATCGCCATTGGCATTCGTGCGAATACCATCATCACCGACCGTGTCCCAGCCAGCTTCTTCAAGGAGACTGATCGCTAATTCAATGTTCTGTGGATACTGGTTGATGTCATTGTTGTAAGCCCAAGAGAATGGAACACTATGGGTATTGACCATTGTACCGTAGCCTTTAAAGACTGTGTCAATAATACTTTGACGATCAAGACTATACATCATAGCTTGACGAACTTTAAGGTCGCCTAGTATTGGATGGTTCTGCTTAAGACCAATATAGAAGTAACCATTTAGTGGTGCCTCTACGAAAGTAGCTTGGTCAGCCAAAACTGTTTCAACATGATCGATATCATCAACAGGGATCGTATCAATATAATCAATGTCACCATTTTCAAAAGCGGCCAATAATACTTGGTTGTCTTGATAAATCTTAATCATGACCGTTTCGATATAAGGCCCTTCACCATGGTAGTCCGTGTTTGCATCTAGGACAATGTATTGACCTGGTTGATACTCGGTGAGTTTGTATGGACCACTACCAATGGGCTCCCAAGAGTTCACATGTTCTTTCAAATCGATAACAGGTGTACTGCCGAAAATATGCTCAGGAATAATCCCGTGGGTTGAATAAGCTAATGTGTACATCATCGGAACGTCTACTTGAGATAAATGGAACTCCACAACAAAATCAGAAGGAGCTACAACTTCTGTTACATATTTGACATCACGGGCACGAACACCAGAATAGTCGGGGTCCATGATTGTGTCATAGGTGAACTTAACATCTTTAGAGGTCAACTGCACACCATCGGTAAAATAGACGTCGTCCTTCAAGTTGAAGGTAATCAATAGTCCATCATCAGAAATCGTCCAGCTGTCAGCAATTTCGCCTTCAAGTTCAAGGTTTTCATTTGTTTTGAGCAGGCTCTCATAAACCAAGTTGGTAATATCACTTGTGATGGAGTCTGTAGAGAACATTGGATTGAGGGTGGTTGGTTCACCTGCGATACCATACGTATAGGTGCCACCAAAAACTGGCTCTGTCGTAGCATCCCCTGGATCAGGTGTATCGGGTTCGGCTGCTGGCGTACATCCCGCTGCGGCCATTGCTAACACTAAGAGTAAAATAGCGATTGTTGAAAGTTTTTTCATAATTTGTTTCTCCTTAAAATTTGATTATTTATCGTTACAAAGTTGTAGTGATCAGCTGATAATCTCCGGCAATGCCGTATTATTCCGTTTACTGTTTCTAAAATCCTCTTCATTTGGCTCACCCGCTCACCGCTGTTTTCCAGCCGGGTGCCGGTACGTCCGCTAATCATTTCATCACCTCTTTGTTATTCTAAAAATAGTTACTGCACAAATATACACTATATATAATATTTATGCAAGGAATTTCCTTAATTAATTTCATATATTGCACTATTATTTCATATTTCTTTGTATTTCATTCATTTGCGATGCTGTTGAGTCGATTATTCATGCATATTATACATTTTAAAGAGTTTATTGGTGGTTTTACGCTCCACTAGCTAATTGCCAATGACTTTCGCACCATTTTAGTCTGCAATAGGCAGCCAATAAAGCCGCTATCAACCAATAGGGCCTGTCCCCAGTGGTCAGTTGTTGACCACTGGGGACAGGCCCCATAAGTAATTATCGCTCGAAATACAGAGCGCTCAAAGCAAAGGTTCTCAAAGATGAATCCGCACTTCAGTGAATCTAAGATCACCCATTTATACCACTCAGAACTATTTTATGCGTGAACGGCGTCCACTAATCTCATCTACGCTGAGCTCTAAAACCACAATCTTCTCAATCACCTCATCCATATGCGGCAGGCGGCCCTGGCGCTCTTGAGGGGCGCTTTCAAGATGGCCCGTCATCGTGATCAAGGCGTGTTTAGCTTCCACCATATTCAACTCGCGGATTGTTCCATCGATCACAACTGAGGCATAACCATGATTGCACTTGCCATCCTCATAACCTTTATCTGTGATAATCGTAGCGCAAACCCGTGGATTACCCCGTATAAAGTCAAGTTTCTTACCTTTATTAGCACAATGCATATATAAGACTTCTCTAGCGGAATCATAGCCATAACTCAGCGTGACCGCATAAGGGATATTATCTTTACAAAGGGCTAGCGTAACAAATTTGTTCTCGCTAAGAATCCCAACAAGCTCTTGCTGATCCGTTACCGCCAATTCTTCTTTAATCATATGATATTTTTTCACAAACATTCTCCTTATAAAGAAATGCCCATATGTTTT
>CAZVAO010000103.1:0-1244 GCA_964625175.1 uncultured Clostridiaceae bacterium | reverse complement strand
GGTGGAGTAAAGACTCTGGTACCAGCCTCTTTATCCAATTGATACAATTGATTGCCATTACTCTCAATTCGACGTACATTTGCCAACATAGTCGTAAACGTGTCTTCTTCTTCACGTTGCTCATCGATGAACCAATTCAATAGACTAATCGTTCGGTATTCTCGCTCTTCATGCGCAATATCCATTAAGTTATAGATTCTTGATGTCACAATTTTCTCATGATTTAAAGCCACTTCGAATACTTCTGCCAAAGAGTTAAATTCATTTTGAACATCGGGCATACCCGTCAAAATCGGCTTAGCTTCCATTTCAGTTAAAAAACCAAAGAACTTCATCGCATGGAAGCGCTCTTCTTGCTCTTGAACAACAAACCAGTTGGTGAATCCAGGCAAATCATTATCTGCACACCATGCAGCCATCGCTACATAAATATGACCAGATGACAGTTCAAAGTTCAATTGATCGTTAATCGCGTCTGTTAATTTCTGAGATAACATATTAACCCTCCTAAATTTAAGTTATAATCTATACAACATTATTATATCACAGGAGTGATTTCTTTGCATATAACATCGATAATCAATAAAATAAATGAACGCCAAGAACAGTTTCCGCCCGGGCATCGCGAGTACGCGGTGTTAGTACCCCTATTGCCCATCAATGATGACGTTCAGGTTCTTTTTGAAGTGCGCAATCACTATATGCGCCAACAGCCTGGAGAGATCTCCTTTCCTGGCGGTCGTTTAGAAATGAACGAATCTTGGCAAAATGCGGCATGCCGTGAAACATGCGAAGAAATTGGCTTAACCGATAGTCAGCTCAGTTGGCTCGGTGAGTTAGACATCGCCAGTGTCGGCGTCCATCGCACAGTCCATGCGGGCGTCGCCTTGCTAGATGCACAGTTTGAAAATCTCAAGCCATCTCCCGCTGAGGTAGCCGAACTCTTTACAGTTCCCTTACAGTATTTTCTTGACAATGCCCCAGAAATGCACCATGTCAATGTCAACAATTCACCCAGCGACAACTTCCCCTTCGATTATATCCCGGGTGGGCGTCAATACCCCTGGAATAGTAGCAACTATGATGTCCCTTTCTATTTTTACCAAGATCGCGTCATTTGGGGATTAACCGCCAGGGTTATTCAAAACCTTGTTCAGATTTTGCGTGTAGAGGCATAGGCGTTAGGTGTTAGGGACTAGGGACTAGGGACTAGGGACTAGGGACTAGGGACTAGGGACTAGGGA
>CAZVAO010000102.1:0-8243 GCA_964625175.1 uncultured Clostridiaceae bacterium | reverse complement strand
AGGGGAGGACTTCCACGTCCTCCCGGAAATTTTACAGGCTACACTTACTGGGACACGTCATGCAGGTTTGGCCAATCCCCAGTCCCTAAATAAAAAGCCTACGCAGATCGCAGGCTTACTTGCTATATAAAATTTCACCGTTTTCAATTCTCTCAAAGAGATCTGACACTTTGTCTTTGATGATGTCACGGGTTTCACGGAATCCTTCGATAGGGCCGCCCGATGGATCCTCTAGCCCCCAGTCTTCTTGATAACTGTTAGCCACGAATGGGCAGGCAACACCACAACCCATGGTGATTAGAATATCCAGTTCCTCTGGGATGTCATCAAGCAGCTTGGGGTAATGTTTCTCCATGGAGATGCCGACCTCTTCCATGACCTTGACAGCAAGGGGTTTGACTTGGTGGTACACTTCAGTGCCGGCAGAGTGGATATCGAAACGGCCTTCATTGAGGGATAGGGCCCAAGCTTCGGCCATCTGGCTACGACAGGAATTGTGAACGCAGACAAAAGCAATTTTAGTCATATTGGCACCTCTTTTCGCAGACTCTCATTAAATGATCGCACAGATTACATGAGTAATAGATAAATAGTCGTAGAATGTGGCAAAATAAGGGTTAAACGATTGCAGAGGGAAGCTTGGACTCTAATGCAAACGCAGTTTTTCTAATCCGTCTCAGCACAGATGATGCCGATCACGATTAAGGCTGCTCCGATTGCATATTTAGTGGTCAGTACTTCATTCGCCAGGAAATAGGCGAAGATATAGGAGAAGATTGGTTCAGTTGCGAATATCAGAGCAGTGTGGGTGGGAGTCGTATAACGCTGTAAGCCATTCTGTAAGACGAATGCTAAAGAAGTAGCTGGTATGGCCGTTAACAAAAGGCCCCACCACACATTATTACTCCAGACGATGGTCATGTTCATTTCTCCGATGAGCATGGCAAAGCCGCTTAAAATCGCCACTACAAATAGTTGAATGCTGGTAATGGTAATGGCATCGTAAGATTCACTAAAATGGGCTACGGAATAGATATGGCCCGCAAAACACAGTGCACCGAGGAAGACTAAGAAATCTCCATAGGCAACGTGAAATCCGTTGAGGGACAGCAATCCTAGACCAATGGTTGCTAAGATAATGCCAAGTGTCGTTCGCTTTGTAGGCACCTTTCGATCGACAACCGCGACAATAAGGGGGACGAGCACTACGGATAATCCTGTGATAAAGCCAGTTTTAGCTGCAGAAGTGTATTGTAGACCCACTGTTTGCAAGCCATACCCGCCAAAGAGTAGTAAGCCAATAAAGAAACCAGATTTCCAGATGCCTTTTACAGTCCAATAGGAGCGTCTTAGACGCAATACTGCAAGACTGAGAGCAGCAATCGCAAATCGAGTGGCTAAAAAAGTAAAGGTAGGGATATCAACAATTGCTTTCTTGACAATAATAAATGTTCCGCCCCAGATGGCTGCGGCCATTAATAACGACAAGTCAGCTTGCCATGATTTGATTTTCATGTGATCCCTCCCAGCTTAAAGCACTAACGGTCAATAAATTTTTTGATTAAGGTGTTGAACCGACGATAGAATAAGAACGCCATAACAGAACTTATTATACCACGCAAGGCATTAAAGGGGATGATTGCAGCAAAGACCAAGGGTTTAATTTGGTCTGCGGGGATTCCCCAAATCGGCAAAGCAATGTAGATGTTTACCAAGACCATTGCAGCGGTCATGGTTATCGTACCTATGATGAGGCCAATAACGGCGCTTGTTTGGGTTTTTTTACCCTTGAAATAGACAAGACCTGCAATGACCACAAAGGAAATAGTTGATGCTAAGTTCATGAAGGCACCGATTAGTCCGGATTTTCCCTTGGTAAAGAGAAAAACCAACGCTTTAATCGTAGCAATAAAGATGCCGGCAACAGGCCCCAATGAAAAAGTCCCTACAAGCACAGGGATATCACTTAAATCATATTCAAGAAATGGAGCAGCGGGTAATAAGGGTATTTGGAACCACATTAGTACGGTAGCTAGGGCAGCAATGAAAGCGATAATGACAAGATAACGAGTAGAGTAACGCATAGTAACCTCCTGTTACCTCATGGAGCAAAAAACTGTTCACAAAAATGGGAACAGTTAAAGTAGTTGCTAAGCAACCTAATCCTTTTTCCGTCCGGACTTTACCGTCGGTATTGGAATTCCACCAATTCAACATAAATGCTCGCGGACTATCACCGCCGGTAGGGAATTGCACCCTGCCCCAAAGGTATTATATTCTCCCATAGTATATATTTATACTTGGAATTGTGTCAACTTGTATTTTCTAGTAGAATAGAAATGATAACAAGCAATCGATGATTAATCACTATAAAGTAAGTGATGGTCATCGTAGCGTTGAAAAAGGTGGTGGAACGGATGGGATTTAGCCTCGACACATATTCAGAACAAGAAACAGCCCAATTAGGCCATTATTTCGGGAAAAATCTCAGCCGTGGTGACGTGGTGCTGATTAATGGTGAATTGGGAACCGGTAAGACCGCCTTAATACGAGGGATTACTGCCGGAGCTGGCGGTGATGCCGCTATTGTGCGGAGTCCCTCATATACCTACTTAAATATATACCAAGCGGAACGATTCATGATTTATCATTTAGATGTCTATCTTTTAGAGTGTTATGATGATCTCTTGGAGCTAGGTATTGAGGAGTTTTGGGATCAAGGGCTCATGTTAATTGAATGGGGTGGGCGTTTCGCGGACAATCTCCCGCTTGACTACTGGCAGATTAATCTCGAGTACTTGAGTGAAGCCAACGCGCGTCACATTGATATTATACCACCCCCTAATCGCATGGTGGCCTTAGAGGAGTTGAAAAACGCATGGCAATCTTAGCATTTGATACATCCAGCAAAGTTTGTACGGTTGCATTGGGTACGGCTGAGAAGATTTTAGTAGAGTTTAGCCTAAATTTAGATTATACACATTCGGACTATTTAATGACCCTTATTGAGCAAGCATTAGATACTGCAAAGCTGTCAGGCAAAGATATTGAGGCTATTGGGGTCTCCGTTGGACCAGGGTCGTTTACGGGTTTGCGAATCGGCTTGGCCATTGCGAAAGGGCTCGCATTGAGTTGGAACTGTGATATTTATCCCTTTACCTCTTTAGAGATATTGGCTGCAGGAGTATGGGGGAGTTCCGATCCTGTTCTGGCTTTGATTTCAGCACAACGCGGTGAAGTCTATGCGGGTTTATTTAGCACGGGTAGGGGACGTCCTCACTTAGAGCACCCCTATTTTATTGGCAGGACTAGCCACGAAGTGCGAGATTTACTGATTAATTATGAGAACGTACGTGTTGTGGGTAATGGCGTTGTACAGTACCTGGAACAACTGAGGGACATATGTCAAGTCATGCCAACCAATCCAGTGTATGATATCCCCCGTGCTGGCGTTATCATTGTCCTGACAGCTAACGCTTTAAACAGGGCAGAGCAACCAGCAGATATCCGTTCTTTGGAGCCTTTCTATATGCGTATTTCAGCTGCAGAGCAAAACCGACTGGCAAAGGAACAAGGAAATGAAAAGTAGATTAATGACACTTGAAGATTTAGATCAAGTTTTAGCCATTGAACGTAAGGCTTATTCGACGCCATGGCGTGAAGAAACATTTGTTAACGAATTAACAAACAATGATTATTCCACTTATTTAGTTTTAGAAAAAGATGGGATTATCGTGGCCTATGGCGGCCTTTGGAACGTACTGGATGAATCCCATATTACCAATATTGCCGTGGATCCATTTTACCAACGGCAGGGTTATGGTCAAGAAATGATGGACGTTTTGCAGGCGAAGGCGATTGAGTTAGGTGCCAAGAATATGACGCTAGAGGTTCGGGTATCGAATGTTGCCGCGCAGAAACTTTATGAGAATAATGGGTTTACGGTCGAAGGACGGCGTGTACGCTATTATAGTGATAACAATGAAGATGCGATCATCATGTGGAAGTATCATTTGGAACCGCAAATTAAGGATAGGGGATAGTTGCTATGAGTAAGATCATCCTAGCGCTTGAATCATCGTGTGATGAGACAGCTGCTGCAATTATTGCAGATGGGCATCATGTATATAGCAGTGTTATTGCTTCCCAGATAGAACTCCATCGTTTGTATGGCGGGGTGGTGCCCGAGCTCGCCTCCCGCCGTCATATTACCAGCATTGTTTCTGTATATGAAGAAGCCATGGCAGCATCAGGCCTTACGGTGGATGATCTCGATGCCATCGCGGTTACTGCCGGTCCTGGTTTAATTGGGGCCTTACTTATTGGACTTTCTTTTGCGAAGGCCTTGGCTTTTGGACTTCAAAAGCCATTAATCACAGTTAATCATTTAGCGTCGCATCTTTATGCCGCATTCCTGAATCGACCGGAATTGGAATTGCCCTTATTGGCTCTAGTCGTTTCTGGGGGGCATACTGAACTTATCTATTTAGAGGAACATCTTCAGTTTATGCGTCTTGGCCACACGCGAGACGATGCCGCAGGGGAAGCTTTTGACAAGATTGCACGACGCATCGGGCTTGGATATCCTGGTGGCCCGTTGATTGAGCAGGCAGCACTGGCAGGGAATTCAAACGCATTTGCTTTTCCTCGCGCACTTAGCCAAGATGTCACCTACGATTTCAGTTTCAGTGGTTTAAAATCTGCAGTCATCAATGAGATACACAAAATTGAGCAGCGCGGTCAAGATGTACCTGTGGCGGATATTGCAGCTTCTTTTCAGCAGGCTGTCGTTGATGTATTAGTGAATAACACGGTTCGTGCTGCCCTCGAAAAAAAGGTGGAAAGAGTCGCTTTAGTGGGAGGGGTAGCGGCTAATTCGGCTATTAGAGAGCAATTGGGGGATGCACTGCAAGAACAGCAAATTGGATTAATCTATCCAGAAAAGGTATTCTGCACAGATAATGCAGCGATGGTAGGCGCCGCTGCCTATCATTATTATCAGCAGGGGCGTTTTGCAGACATGAAGGTCAATGCTTTTGCGGGTATTACGATGGATGAAGAAATATGGGTTCAGTAAGATTTAGATACTGGCAGGGGGAGTTTTGTTATGAGTAATATGAAAGCAATTAAGAGGCAGTTACGCAAAGAGCTCATTAGGCAACGCAGTGCGATTTGCCAAAGTGTTCGCGAATATGCAAATCGGGCAATCTGTCAGGTCGTCCTTAATTTGGCAGCATATCAAAATGCGAAAACGGTGATGGTCTACATTGATTATCGTGGCGAAGTGAGTACCAGATCGTTAATTGAAGAGGCTTGGTTGGCGAACAAGATAGTGGGCGTTCCGTTGACTATTCCTGCTACGAAGGAGATGCGAATTTTTAAGATTACACGCTGGGAAGATTTGCGATTAGGGAATTATGGGATCCAAGAACCGCGTAGTGAGTCTTGTCAAGAAATTTTAGTCGAAGACATCGACCTAGTGATTTCTCCAGGAGTCGCCTTTGACAATCATCGTAATCGCATGGGTTATGGTGGTGGTTATTATGATCGGTTTTCCAAGAAAGTGCGGGACGATTGCAAAAGGATTGCTTTAGCTTTCGACATGCAAATCATAGAGCACGTTCCCACAGGGCGCTACGATGTACCCATGGATCTGATTGTAACTGAGAATCAAGTGATTGAATAAGTTTAGACTTGAATTAATAAATATCTGTTAAGGGAAGGATTTTTTTAATATTTCTCTTGACATTTTTTTTATAATTGGTATATTAGATACTGTAATTAGCACTCAGTAATATAGAGTGCTAACAATCGTAAAATAGGAGGCTGAGAAATGAATATAAAACCTTTAGCAGATCGAGTGGTTATCGAAGTTGATAAGAAGAAGGAAACAAATGTTGGGGGTATCATTATGCCTGATACCGCAAAAGAGAAACCACAAGAAGGCAAAGTTGTCGCAGTAGGACAAGGCCGACGTGCAGATAACGGAGATCTAATGGCGATGGAAGTAAAAGTGAATGATGTCGTACTTTATTCAAAGTATGCGGGTACTGAAGTCAAAATAGATGGATCTGAGTATTTAGTAATGAAAGAGTCAGATATTCTGGCAATTATTAATAGGTAGGGAGTAGATAAAAATGGCCAAACAATTCAAATATAATGAAGATGCGCGCAAAGCACTTGAGGCTGGCGTAAATGCTCTGGCAAATGCAGTCAAAGTTACGTTAGGACCCAAGGGTCGTAATGTTGTTTTGGAGAAGAAGTTCGGTTCACCCTTGATCACAAATGATGGTGTGACGATTGCGCGAGAAATTGAACTCGAAGACCCGTTTGAGAATATGGGTGCCCAATTGGTTAAAGAAGTCGCAACGAAAACCAATGATGTTGCGGGGGATGGTACAACTACGGCGACGTTGTTGGCTCAATCCATCGTGCGCGAAGGCCTACGGAATGTGGCAGCTGGTGCCAATCCAATGATTTTACGGCGTGGTATCGAAAAAGCGGTTGAATGTGTTGTAGAGGAAATTGCTAAGATGAGCATTCCTGTTCGCAGCAAAGAGGATATCGAACAAGTTGCTGCCATCTCTGCGAATGAGGCTGAGATTGGTGCTTTAATCGCCGAAGCCATGGAAAAAGTGGGTAATGACGGTGTCATTACGGTTGAAGAGTCGAAAAACATGAAGACAACTCTTGAGGTTGTTGAAGGTATGCAATTTGACCGTGGCTATGTATCGCCCTATATGGTGACAGATCCTGAGAAAATGGAAGCAATCTTAGATGATCCGTTTATTCTCTTAACAGATCGTAAAATCACCAATATTCAAGAAATCTTACCTTTGCTCCAACAAATCGTTGAACGAGGTCGGCCGCTATTAATTATCGCTGAAGATATTGAAGGCGAAGCCTTAGCGACTTTGGTTGTTAATAAATTGCGTGGGACAATGAATGCAGTGGCCGTTAAAGCCCCTGGCTTTGGCGATCGCCGCAAGTCTATGCTTGAAGATATCGCGATCTTAACGGGTGCCCAAGTCATTGCTGAAGATCTTGGACTCGAATTGAAGAGCGCCGAATTAACTATGATGGGTCGTGCGCATCAGGTGCGGATTAATAAAGAGAACACGGTGATTATTGATGGTGACGGAGATGAAACCCTAATTGCAAATCGTGTTAAGCAAATTAAAATACAAATCGAAGAAACGACCTCGGATTATGACCGTGAAAAGTTACAAGAGCGGTTGGCAAAGCTTTCTGGTGGAGTTGCAGTTATTCAGGTTGGCGCAGCCACAGAAGTTGAATTGAAAGAGCGCAAATTGCGCATTGAAGATGCCCTTTCAGCAACACGAGCTGCTGTTGAAGAAGGAATCATTTCTGGTGGTGGTACCGCTTTTGTAGAGATTCAAGAAAAGGTAAAAGCTATTGCTGATTCTTTGACGGGTGATGCTAAAACAGGTGCAAGCATTATATATCGTGCATTAGAAGAGCCCGTACGTCAGATTGCATTTAATGCAGGTTTAGAAGGTAGTGTTATTGTGGCTGAGGTGCGCAAACGTGAAACGGGTGTCGGTTTTGATGCCTTAAACGAAGCTTATGTTAATATGATTGAAGCGGGAATCGTTGATCCAGCTAAAGTGGCGCGTTCTGCCATTCAGAATGCAGCAAGTATTGCCGCAATGATTTTAACAACCGAAACACTGGTTGCCGATATTCCAGAAGAAGAGCCACCAATGCCGGGTGGTGGTATGGGCGGCGGCATGCCTATGATGTAATGTGATTCCAAATCGGGAGATCTCTGTGTTACTCGGATGTTCGCTTATTCGGAGTACAATATGTACGCCAGCATTGCACGAACATGCTCGCGCCTTGACCTCTCCACAATTTTGAAACCACACATCTCTTATAGAGAAATTAAGCAGTAAATGCAAAAACACGATGCAGTGCATCGTGTTTTTGCATTTACGGGGTTTCATCGGAATGGAATAAGGTCGTGGGGTAAGGAGCAGCCAATTGATGAACTAGAGGATGAGATCATAGCACGGAACATAAACATGGCTACGGCAGGGTTCTCTAGTAAAATGTCTACCTCCAACTTTTCGACAACCTCCACCCACACCTCAATGTGACGCCCCTTCAATCGATAGTCACAGTAATTCACATATTCTTCAAAATCATGCTCACTATTTACTCAACATAGGGCTTATACTCACCCCGAACCCCTATCCCTAACCCCGATCCTACAAATCCCA
>CAZVAO010000101.1:0-8297 GCA_964625175.1 uncultured Clostridiaceae bacterium | reverse complement strand
TCTCAATGGAGGATTGCTGGTCATCTATCTCGCGATTTATTTAATGTACAGTAGCTCAGTTAAGCTTGATGACGCAGAGGAGTCATCGGACTAGCAGCAGACTAAGTGCGTTGAGGAAAGAATCAAAACATGCTTCTCTTTAGAAAATTAAAATACTCATATGAGCACTAAAACCACTCTATCAAGCTATTGATCAAGTGGTTTTCTGTTGGTTTCAGTGGGGGATGAATCAAGTAGGTCGCCGTTAAGAGTGAAAAAGGAACGCAAGTTAGCGTTCCTTTTGCTTTAAGTAGTCTTGATTTGATCATCCTTCTTAACAGCTAAATAGTGTTGGTAAAGGAGATCCTTGAGAATCAAAAATGCATCTATGGTGTTAAAGTCAAACTCCTCAATAAATTCCTCATACAGTTTGCTGATTTTAGACGCATAGTGATCCATTCGGAAGATTTTTTGGTAAGACGCTAAAATGGGGTATTCCTTACTCCATGCTTTTGTCCAGTCGGTTCCTTCAGTGAAGTTATCGCGATTGATGATGGTTTTAGGTAGTTGCTGCATACTAAATAAATAGTCATAAGACACATTGTAAAACTGGCATAGGCTTTGGGTATGGAATGAATCAGGTGTCATTTTGCCAGTTTCCCATTTGCTAATCGTCTGGTGAGATACGTTTAACGCTTTGGCAACACACTCTTGTGAAAGACCTTCTTTCTTGCGCAATGCTAGCAACCTTTCCCCCAAGGACATTAAAACCACCTACCTTTTTCGTACTGTTTATTCAATAATACTAAGAATCGATTAGGATTTCATCACTTAGACGCAAAATTTTGTAGTCTGAAGTTAATCTGTTTGTTGTGTAGCTGATCGTGGTGTCTTGAACCACTAGCAGGAGGATTACTTGGTGTTATCAGCACGATTCACAAAATCATAAAGCTTAGCCAAGGCCTCTTTGGCTTCGGGAATAGGAAAACCCATCCAGATGTGCTGCATCTCTGGATACTCATAATAAAGCAATTCCTGAGAAGCTGCCTCTGCTTTTGTGCGGAGGGCATGGGCGTCTGCATTGAGGATGTCGTTTGTTCCCGTAAATACGGCTATGTGACCAAGCGGGGCGAGATCGCCGTAGAGTGGGGAACACAGATAGTGCTTCGTGGGGAGGTCGCCAGCGTACCTTTCACCGATAGCTTGCAAGGTGGCACCATCTAAAATATAGTCATTTGGCTGTCTACTAGCGGCGTTTACGGTTTCCATCGAGACATCTAACCAGGGGGAGAGCAGTGCGATTTTTGCTGGTTTTGGAATGATGTTATGCTTCGCAAGATACTGGGCTAGAGCGAGCGCTAGCCCACCACCAGCCGAATCGCCCATTAGAACAATTTCTTGATGAACATTTTTAGTTAATTGGTCATAAGCAGCAACAACCATATCGATGGTAGTAGAACAAGTGTTTTCGGGTGATAGTGGGTAATTGACAAAAATAATCGTACAATCAACACTCGTCATGAGGCGATCCATCAGCCGCCAATGAACCTGGCTAGCAGGAAGGGTGTAACCACCCCCGTGAAAATAGAAAATAAGGTGCTGGGGTTGATGAGTAGCGTTCCGTTTGTTGATCACAAAGCAGGGATGGTCGAGAACGGTAATCGTCTCAATGGTGTACAATCGCTGAAGACGACGGGATGGCTCAACCTTTTTCTTTGGGTTTTTTGGGGAAAACATAGTCTTGTTGATGTGCTTTTTTGAATCCGTTTTCCTAAGAAATGCTTCAATCATCTGAGCCTCTTTACTAATCATAGGTGTCCGACTCCTCTCTTTGCAATTTTGTTATTATAAGCAGCCCATTAATAGCAGGCAAACAAGTTTGCACAATGTATACTCTGCATAATGGGCATCAATTTGCGTCTTAAACGGTTATTGATTGATAACCGTAATGGCAACGGATATAATAGTGTAAACATATAGAGTATACCATCATTTATTACTGCAGTGAAACCCGATGGTGGGGTGCGTTTAAGAAATGGCCTGGTGGGGTCAATTACATTGCTAGGCACCGTGAAATAATCCTTAGTGTTGATCTCTGTGAGTAACAAAGTGGTAAAGTAATCATTGAGTGAGATGCTGCGTGAAGGAACGAGTGTGCGACGGTAAGATTAGAGACGTTCGTTTCGGGAGGTTTTGTTTTCTGTATGAAACGCGATGCTGATTGAAGTGAGGAGAATTGGATGGACTACATGAAAGAGATTAGCGAATATCTGCCTGGGAATGATCAAGAAAGCAGTGACCAGCGAATTATTTTAGATTACGCTCGGCGGTTTCCCCAAACGATCCTACTGAGAGAGAATGAAGTGGCCCATATAACAAGTTCAAGCCTGATGATCAATGAGAAACTGGATCGAGTCTTAATGATTCACCACAATATTCGCGATACTTGGGCCTGGACGGGCGGTCATGTTGATGGGGATAGCGATCTGCTAAGCGTTGCGATTCGAGAGGCCAAGGAAGAAACGGGCATTATCAATGTAGAACCCTTATCTCACAAGATTGCTTCGATCGATATTCTGCCGGTCTATGGTCATGTTAGGAGGGGAAAGTATGTTAGCGCCCACCTTCATCTTTCGATTGCCTATCTTTTACTGGCAAGCGAGCAGGATGTGCTTTCCGTGAAACACGACGAAAATAGCGGGGTAGAGTGGTTTCCCCTTAATAAATTTAATGAGACGCACTTTAGCAACGGCGATCTTTATCTCTATCACAAGTTAATTGACCGAGCAAAAGGCCTTAGAAAGAAGCTGTACTAACACTTATAGTCACGCGATTTACAAGGGTTAATTTTGAAAAGAGGAAATTTAACATGAGAAGATTCTTTAAGGGCAGAGCTATTGGAATGGTAGTGCTCTTTGCGACATTATTCATTTACTTTTTGGTGAAACAGCTTATATAGGGGGTGGTAACGATGAGCAATGGGAAAAATGACGTTGATCGAGCAGCAATTGGTGTTTTGATCTTTGAAGGGGATGCTCTAAGGATAGCAGGGGACCCTGGCTGTCCCGCAACATTTGATTTTCCCATCATCTATGGCAAGGTTCAAGGTGGTTTCACGGATTTAGTCGAGGGGTCTCCAGTGATTAAACAGGAAATGATGCGCACAGCACAAGACTTGGTTCAACAAGGGGTTAGCGCCATTGTAGGTGATTGCGGTTTGATGGCCCTCTATCAGCAGACGATTGCCAATGCTGTTCAAGTTCCGGTTTTATTATCTAGTTTGTCATTAATTCCGCTGATTGAATTGATGCTCAATCCCGCTAAAAAAATTGGAGTGGTTACTGGTCACTCGCAACTACTGAGTGAGCGACACTTGCGTGAAGCCGGCGCCTACAATATAGACCGACTCGTCATCCAGGGGATGGAGAATGAACCGCACTTTCGTGAAATCGTCATCGAAGGTGGTCTTAATCTTGATGTCGTTTTGATGGAGCGGGATGTCTTAAACGCCGTAACAAAGTTGATGGCGCAAGACCAGGATATCGCGGCGATTGTGCTAGAGTGCAGTAATCTAGGCACCTTTAGTTCAACGGTAAGCCAAACGTTTGGGTTGCCTGTGTTTGATGTCAATATGGGCATCAAGATGCTCGATCAGGCTATTTCGCCCCAAAGCTATCATTAGGCTTATGATAGCTAAGAACAGAGTTCAGGAGGGAATAGGATGTATCAATACGACTTCATCAATATCATACTGCGGGATCTATCCGAAATTATTGCCAAAGTGGTTTTCAATAAGTCTATCAGGAAATACGATGAATGTCATGCAGAGGTCGGGAACGCACTTAGTCTATTTGGCATGAGTTATGATCTGCTAAGCGCCCTATCCCCCACTCAGCTGGCTCAGTTTATTAGTGGGTCTTATGGGATAAGTCAGCAATATTATTTGAAAATGGCTATGTTACTAGCCACTGACGCCGATGTTTATCTAACTGAAGAAAAGGTGGATGTCGCTTTAGTGATGGCCCGCAAGGCGCTCGCTATTCTGGAAATGGTTCCCGATTATGAAGGCTCAGAAGATAATCATTTGAGAGAGGATGCCGATTTTAGGGTAGAGTTCAAGCACATTCAAACCATTATTCAGACGTGTGAAAAGAATCTTGGCTAAGTCTGATGATCTACACAAACTATGGAGGTCTTTTAAAAATAAAAAGCAGAGCGATAGAATGCTCTGCTTTAAAGAATAGGTTTGTTTTAGTACCCTGTATCATGAAATTTCTGCATTAGTGCTGTTTGGAGGTATTCTCAATAAACTCTTTGAGAATCTTTCGACTGTCATTTTTAATAATAGAGCGATGCACCAGACTTGAATTTAGGCCGGCATCGTTTGCAATTTGCTTGATCTCCTCAATGAAGGATTCATTCGCATTCGGTGAACAGACAATTTTATTGATAAAATTAAAATTCGTCATGGGAACGAATATATATTGATCGTGTTCTGCTGGCACCTCCTGTTTATAAAGGACAATTCGGAATTCTTTTTCCTCATCGAAGGCGTGCCCCTTGCCGAAAGCTCGACGATGATCCGAAATGTCTGGGGTATAATAACCATAATCCACTTCACCATAAAACCACGTGTTGTTTTCACCGGCATTTTCGTAATGGCTGAGAACCAAAGAGTTGAGCAATTGCCCAGCGGTGGTGAATAAGAGAATCCCCTCATGATAACAGGAATAATTTTTCCACATTAAATAGGATTCTTTTTCTTTCATCATCCAGCAGGATGCGTAGTAATTACGAATCGTTTGTAAAATAGCATTAATCTGGGCCTCTTTGTATTCGGGCGTTATCGGTAGGGTACTGTCATTTAGAGAGGCAATCAAATCTTGATACAAGGGAATGCCTTCTGCACAATCTTCAAAGTCTTTCAGGTTGGTGAACCTCAATTGGGAGCTTGACAGCAGGTCGACAAAGCCTTCCTTCGAGAAATAGCGCCCGATGACGGTGTTTAGATTAAATGGATGCCCTGGATTTGAAACGGCATAAATGTACTGTGCGTTATGGTTTTCCCCAATCATACTGATCCCTCCGCAGATGAATATCGAACTTTATAGGTGACGTTCCTAAAGATATTATAGATACTTACAGTATAGCATATCTTCAGAATTGCAGGATTTCGCTAAACCGATTTAATTACAAAAATACGACTTGTTTATTGTTCAATGGTTGAATGATTAGGCAGGAATAGCTGACAGTTTGGGTAATCACTCAATAGAGGAAGTTGAAAGGGGGGAAGTGCTTTGAAAAAATACATATTGGCATTAGATCAAGGAACAACCAGTTCAAGGGCAATACTATATAATCGACAGGGTGAAATGGTAGCAACTGCACAGAAGGAGCTTACGCAGATTTATCCCAGAGCGGGCTGGGTAGAGCATGATCCTATGGAGATTTGGGCAACGCAATCGGGCGTCGCGATTGAGGCCTTGGAGCGAGCAGGGTGTGGTATCGCTGAATTAGCGGCCATCGGGATCACGAATCAGCGGGAAACGACCATCATTTGGGATCGGCTCACAGGCAAACCTATTCACAATGCAATTGTATGGCAATGTAGGCGTACCGCTGAAATTTGCAATCAGCTGAGGGCGAGGGGGTTGGAACCCTATATCAGAGAGAACACGGGGTTATTAATTGACGCCTATTTTTCGGCAACGAAGGTTAAATGGCTATTGGATCATGTTGAGGGTGCCAGAGCGCGGGCAGAGCGTGGTGAACTGCTATTTGGAACGGTAGATACCTGGCTGGTGTGGAATCTCACAAGAGGAAAAATCCATGTCACAGACTATTCGAATGCATCACGCACTATGATGTTTAATATTCAAACATTAAAGTGGGATGATTACATATTAGAGGCCTTGGATATTCCAAAGGCCATGCTCCCAGAGGTGCAACCATCCAGTAAGATCGTGGGATACACCAGCCATTTTGGTTTCGATGGGGGACGCGTTCCTATTGCGGGAATAGCGGGCGACCAGCAGGCCGCTCTCTTTGGGCAGGCTTGTTTTGAGCCGGGGATGGCTAAGAATACCTATGGTACAGGCTGCTTTATGCTAATGAATACTGGTGAGAAGCGGGTTGCCTCCAAAAACGGCTTGCTGACAACGATTGCCTGGGGGCGAGATGGCAAAGTAGAGTATGCGCTGGAGGGATCTATTTTTATGGCGGGTGCCGTCGTTCAGTGGTTGCGAGATGAAATGGGTTTGATTGAGACAGCGGCGGAGAGTGAACACTGTGCTCAGTTAGTTCCGGATACGGAGGGAGTCTATTTGGTTCCGGCTTTTACGGGGCTAGGTGCGCCTTATTGGGATATGGATGCGCGGGGTCTACTATGTGGCTTGACGCGTAGCACCAACAAGAATCACATCATACGAGCTGGCTTAGAGGCAATTGCCTTTCAGACGCGTGATGTTTTAGAGGCTATGCAAGAGGATTCAGGAATCGAACTCGCCACTTTACAGGTAGATGGTGGTGCAACGGCAAATAATTTTCTGATGCAATTTCAGGCGGATATTCTGGGCGTAGGGGTCAGGCGACCAGCGGATATTGAAAGCACGGCTTTTGGAGCTGCCTTACTCGCGGGATTGGCCGTAAACTTTTGGGATATGGCGGAGATCGAGGCGATGAGTAAAGGTCTGACAGACGTATTTCATAGCCAATTTGACGAAGAAACCCGTGCGAGCAAGTACAAGGGATGGGTGGAAGCCGTTCGGCGCACCCGTGTTTCGTAAATCGTTTGATTAAGTATAACCAGCGATCATAGAGTGTCAAAAATATTACTGAAATTGAATCAGTGGGGACGACCCCAAATGGTCGGGAGGCGCAGAGTTATATGTCATCCCAAATAGTTAAAATGACCGCTTACATTTGTATGTAAGCGGCATCATTATAGTTAGAGTTTGTTTTTTTCCTTTGGTATTTAATACATCCACTTAGCTTACTTCTTTGAGCACTCGAGTTTAGTTAGAAAACTAATTTATTCTGTGGGGTCTACAAAACCCAATAGCCAAACCTTCGTTGCTTCATCTGCATAGCTGGCAGCAACAGAATTCTGATAAATTGTTATGAAATGCGCTTCATCCCAGTTGAATGTGCTTTCTAGAAGTTCATATTCCTTGGTCATCGTCGTATCGGACACGGTTCTATTATCTGTATTAATGGATGTAAGAACACCTTTATTATAGAAGTTATCTATGGGGTGATTCATAATGTCGGAAATCGCTTTGGTTTGAACATTGCTTGTTGCACAAACTTCAATGGTTATTCCATTTTCCAATACTTTTGCAAAGGCCTCTGGGTCGTTCATAATGGCTACACCGTGTCCAATACGGTCTGCTTTAAGAATGGTTATGGCATCGAGTACGTTGGCAGATATGCCAGTCTCTCCTGCGTGAATGGTTACTCGATAACCGAGTCCTCTTGCATACTTAACAGGTTCAATAAATTTCTCTGCAAAGTTTTTGATTTCGGCGGCACACAAATCAACCGCAACAACACCTTTCCCGAGGTAGTGCTTGCCAGCTTCAATCATTTTAACCATGCCTTCAGTATCTGTATGACGCAAATACGATAGGATAAGATTTCCTCTGACTTCGTGTGCAGCCTCACCTTGCTTTATTCCATCAACAACGCTGCCGATTATTTCTTCAAGGGTGAGGCCCATCATTTGATGTTGTTGAGGTGCAAATCGGATCTCGATGTACTTCACATTTTCTGAAGCAGCATCTTCCATGAGTTCATAGGCAGCTCTTTTAAGGGCATCTTTTGTCTGCAATACAGCAATAGGTAAATCAAATCGCTTCAAATAGGTGACCAATGAATCACAATTTGCAGGTGCAATAAGGGTTAACTCAAGCTCACCGAGATCTTTTGCTTCTGTAGGGATATGGTTCGTCTTGGCGAGCTCCATCACCGTTTCGGGTCTTAAGCTTCCATCTCGGTGGCAATGCAGGTCACTTTTTGGGGCTTGTTTTATAATGGTCCTTATCATTTTTGTTTTCTCCAAGCAGTTATTATTTCTATTAACTAATATATACTAGTACGAAAGTAGGCACCAGTAGTAAATCACTTGATTTGCTACTGATTCCGATTTTGGATATGCTAACTACAATTGCAAAGGTCAAGTGAATCAATAGTGACCGCCCCTAATGGTCGGGAAGCGCGGAGATGTAACCAACAAGGGGTCGTCCCCATTGGTCAGGAGGTGAGGAGGTCGTGGTCTTTAGTAAAAACGGCACGATAGATCCTATTTGCGATAAACTCTT
>CAZVAO010000100.1:0-8419 GCA_964625175.1 uncultured Clostridiaceae bacterium | reverse complement strand
TCGAAACCGATCGAATCAAAGTCACCTTGGATAAAAAAGAAAACTTTGCTGACCAACGTATCCTAGATATTGGTGGTGGCGGCGAAGGGATCATCTCTATGATCTCTGGGGAGAATGTTGTCGCCATAGATATTCGAGCAGATGAGTTACTTGAAATCAATCATTTAGAATCGCTAAAAATCGTGATGGATGCAACAAGATTATCATTTATTGACCAGCAGTTTAATCGTGCAACTGTATTCTATTCTTTTATGTATTTCAGGGATCAAGATATTGATGCGGCTATTGGAGAAATCCACCGTGTTCTAAGACCAGGTGGCATTATCGAAATTTGGGATATTGAATTGCCTTCCAAGAAGGAATCTAATAAAGACATTTTTATTGTGCATTTAGAAATAGCAATGGAAGGGCTTACAAGGAAAACGGGGTATGGCATACATCTCCGTGATTCCAGCAGGAACCTCTCCTTCTATACCCAGCTTCTAGAAAGCAATCTGTTCGAGATTGAAACATGTGAATTAGAAGATTCAGGTATCTTTCATATTGTGGCAGCAAAGCGCATGGCCATTGGCTAAACAATTCTCAAGACTCTGTAGGCAGAAGCAACCCTCTGTCTCACAAATAAGTAAAAGGCGCAGCCTATTGAATTTCAAGGCTCCCTTTATCCTACTTATTTTCTTGTTATACCTCAATGCATACATCTATTTGCAGAGATTCTAGCTTATCGCCTACACACTATTCTAATGATTTATTATTTACTAATTCGATCGCTTCTTTTCCTGACACATGTTCAATATCTATAGCAACCATACACACTTGATTAAACAGCTTCTCGATCTCTGCCAATGATTCCTTCTGATGTTGTGGTGAGTAACGCTTCCCCACAAGCTCGAGTGTCCTCCTTTTCTCTGACGGGTCTTCGATGATCCGTGCTCTACCGAAAACAACAACAGAGCTGAAGTAGGTCGTGAGTTCAGCTGGTATGATATCATCCCTATTAATTACGCAAAATGAGACTTTAGCTCCTTTGCCAATAGCATCCATTTTATGTCCACTTTTTGCGCTGTGAAAATATATTCTATAACCGTCATAAACGTAACTAAGTGGGACGGCATATGGATACCCATCGTCCCCGAGTACTGCTAGAACACCTGATGTGCCTTCGTATAGAATCTTATCCACCGCTTCTCTTGATAGTACTTGTTTCTTCCTACGCATATTTCTGAACATAATGAGTCCTCCCCTTAAGTGCAATTTTTACTTTAGATTGAGTATTACAGAATTAATAACTCACGTCAATATTATAGAATTGCCACATATCTCAAAATAGTGCTTGAAACACCTGCACAACACTACTCAGATTGAAATACGGGTAATCTATCAGAATGCCGAGTGGCGGTTTGGAGTCTATTACAAAAAGATATTAGCAGATACCCCTGTTAAGTGCACTAAAATTAAAAGCAGTGTGTATTGATCCGGGCTAATTACCAAACAAAGGAGTATAGAATGGGGAAAATTAAGAAAACAAATGCCATGCGCATACTGGATCAATCTAAAGTTGATTATCATGTGATTGAGTATGATGCGAGTGATGGATTGATTGACGGAATATCGGTTGCCAAAAAAGTTAGAAAGGATCCGTTTTGCGTCTATAAAACGCTGGTTGTACGGGGTGCTAGTAGAGAATTGTATGTATTCATTATTCCTGTTTCCGACGAATTAGATCTCAAAAAGGCTGCTAAAGCTGCAGGAGAAAAGAAGATTGAAATGCTTCCATTGAAAGGCCTTTTCAAGTCCACAGGCTACGTAAAAGGTGGCTGCTCCCCAATCGGGATGAAGCGGTTATATAGGACGTTCTTGGATTGGTCAGCTGAAGGGTTAGATCAAATTATCGTAAGCGGTGGAAAAGTAGGGCTACAAATCGAACTAAAAGTAGTGGATTTGGTCACCATCGTACAAGGACGTTTTGCAGATTTCGTGAAGGAATAATAGATATACGCACCAAAAAAGTGTTGTCATCAGGAGAAAATCCTGTGACAACACTTTCAATAAACCCATGGATAGCTATTCAACACAATAGATTCATATTTCAAATAATCCAAATTTGTCCACAATGCTAATTAATGCTATTTGATGATTTCTTGCTGTACAATAAATAGTCTTGATTATTAACTCGGATTTGCAAATGCTTCCTCGATGCTTATCACCAATAAAGCCATGTCTTATTGATTGATGATCTGCTACCAGATATATGTCTAACTGAAATTATAAACTGGATACACGTAACCAAATAAGTGTATCTTAAACTACTTCCAATCCTCTATATGATATTTTTTCATCAATTCATGGGCCAGTTTTATGCCTTCTTCGGAGATTTGAACTGACCTGGAACGACGGCTACTCTGATAAACGAATTCTTCTTCATCCAGTCTGTTAATAATATCAAAATCGTACCCTTTCCAAGCGATATTCTTTCTTGAATTAAACCGATTTTTCTCGCTGAATTTGGACAGATACATTAGAATCATTGTCAGCTCTTTCATTGCTTGTTCTGGCTTAACCTTTTCCATATAATCTCTCCTTTATACCAGTTTTACATTATAGATTGAGCAATTCATACCTATAGCATCTTTTTGCTTAAAACCTTTTTGTCGCTCCAACCCTGACTCTTTGCCCAAGCACGAGCATTGGCCTTCTCTGTTTGATCGGTTTCCTCATAAAGCACTGATAACAAATCAGCAAACCCACCTAATCCGCCAACATCATCAAGAACCGAAACACCATCTTTGTGGATACAAACAGGTTTATGTTTTGTTAATACAACCTCTTTTGCTTCTTCAAGCTCATGGATACCGATCAGATTTTGGTTTAGCAGTTCCCGACAATCCTTATGCTTCGTTATTGTGACAACCCAGTCATCACCGAAATCATAGGTATAGATCAACTCTTTTGTGACAGGGAATAAAACTTGAGAATTCACCTCGTCACTTTGAGCGATGAGTACTTGATCAACCTTAAGTCGCTCTAACAAGCATTCTGTATCACCACCATCAAACGAAAGAGATGCATCCATCTCCTTAAGCGTTAGACTAATTAACGGTGCTTTCCGCAGTATTTTCACTTCTTCATTCTGATCAAGGCTTGATCGACTCATATATTGCTGAAATGATTCTCTAACCTCGATCAAGGGAAAACGATCTAACATATCTTGTACATCTTGTTTAGCGACCGCCCTATGCTCCATCGTTCCGCGATAATAATAAGGACCTGTATATTTTTTCTTAAGCCAGCTATTAAAACTACCACCATTGTAATCATCATCCCAAAATATATCCACTTGTCCTTCAGAAGGTGGTTGAAATAATACACCAACTAAATCAAACCAGCCCCTAACAGTACCCTTTGTCAATTCCTCGTGTATTTCTTCGGGTAAACTAAACTTGCGCAGATGTGAATTTGTCCATCCATAGAGTTTTTGAATGGCATAATGAAGATTATGTAGCATCATATCGTAGGGAACGAGTATATCTCTAGATATCGACTCACCCGTTGAGGAACCACCATGCCTTTTGAGCATCCGCTTTTGATAATCTGACAGGTAATCGTCTCTTAATTCTAGGTGCAAATAGACTGGTTTGATAATCTCTTGTAGTTCAATTATTTTACTCTCCATAATACTCCCCATTCTCATTCTATTAACAACCAAATTGTTTTAAACATCAATGCCTATATGAATTTGCCATCTTCAAATAATAGTTCTATAGTGAATAAATTTGAGACAATACGATTTCGGTCGGCTTTTAAATAACCGCATAAAATGTCTCGTATTCTTCCCAATACAAAATTACACCTTTGACCGATGAAGCCACACTTCCAGAATGATCCCATATACGATCCCTGCCCCAAAACTAACTGGGTCTTCAAATCCTATAGAGCTGTAAAAAGCAAAAGATACCAACAGACCTAGAATAGCGCCTCGCATGATATGACTGCTTCCACTTGCTTGAGGCCAAGGAGCCCCTACTACCAACCCAAGAATCACACGGTTATACCAAAGCGAAAATACATAAACGGTTGATGCGGTATAACCAGATCGCACATAGGCGCCTACCACACAGATCAGACCGAGTAGTGCGCCGCCAATCAGAGATTTTATTAACCTATTATTCATTTTGCAGCTCCTTTCATTACCATTGTGAGTCCATTATTCATTTAGAATGATCGACTATAGATTCTCGGTTCTTAACAACAGTAGCAAACTTCTATGGAGAACCGACACTGGCAAGTCCTACTCATATCTCAGAATTGTACCGGAACCGACTTCTTCCACTTCAACTACCTTAGAAAACGCGATTTTTGACTTTAAATCTGTGCAGTGACTGGCATGGATTTTCTCCATATCCAACGCTTCAAAATACGCTACAGTTTTGCTTAATTGCCGTTGAGGTGGATTCTGTAGATGTAGTCCTCCAATAACGTCAAACACACGCTGATCATTACAAACTTTTTTGGCATACTCAATCATATTGCAGATACCCGCATGGGAGCACCCCGTTATAATCACAAGACCTTTTTCGCTCTTGTAGCATAAGGCGCTGTCATCAATATTGAAATCTTCTACCAATTCGCCATCCCTAAGGACTTTCCCAATCCCCTCTTGACACTCGAAGTCATTCTCGCGGGGGATCTCACCTAAGAAAACCAAATGCTCTGTAATCCAAACAGGGGTTTTAGCTAGTCCATCATTACAGTATTTCAGTAATTTATCTCTGGAGACATTAATGCCAAATTCATCAATACCTGTAAAGGTCTTACTATCAAAAACCGCCGGATGGGCAATCAAAGTTGGTTTTTTAAAGGGTCTACCCTCAAAAAGTTCTGCCGTGAATGTTTTAATTAGAGGTTCAAGCCCCCAAGTATGGTCCAAATGGCTGTGGCTCAAACACAAAAAATCAATATCAAAGAAGTCTATCCCCAATATTGCCCCATTTCTCAGAAAGGCATCACTATACCCCACGTCAAATAAGATGTTCTGCCCGCCCTCTTGAATAAAAAACGATACGCCTGGTTCACCTACTAGATACCGATCAATGAGTGTATTATTATCAACTAGCACGGTCAATTTCATAATGATCTCCTTCATAATCAATTTTCAATTTATTATCATTATACTACTGCTTTTAATGATTCGGAATACTGGATAGCGATTCAATTGCCAATACTAGTGCTGAGCTGAATTATGGGTTTCCTAAGGGATCAATTGTTGCATTGCTCAATTCTGAAATTTCTATCAATTATGACTTCACGAACGGAACCATCCATTTTACAACATTTTAGTGCAAGAAGCAGATCTGGGATACATCCACTAAAAAAGAACACCGCTCCAATCGCAAGAATAACCCCCGCCTCTAAGGGGGATTCTGCGAGTAATGAAATCGCTGCATAGGTCAAAAATAGTGGAACTTGAATGATTAGAGGATAAAGTAATATTTTTATCATCTGGGTATTTAAATAACAAGGTTCAAGTCGGTTGTAACAATAAGAACTGTTTTCGGAGGTAAATTTATAATCACCAATTTTCTTATTAAAGACAATCACTTCACCCTCGAACTCCCCATATTTAGCATGCCCATATGCGTGAAGCAATTCATGCATGATAATCATAGGGCAATAAAAGATCAAAGCGATTCCAAGAAGGATACCCGCTAAAGCGAAACCATTACACATGTAAATTGCCCCTCCGCAGGCCATCCCCATCGCAACATAAAAGATAAATCGTTTTCTGAAGTTGATCTCTATTGTGTTTTTCTCATTGCCAAGTATTCCGCTTATCGTTCGAAACACAAGTCTATCTCCCCTATCTACTTTCATTATACAATGCTTAGGGGTTAAAATCGACCATCAATTGGTTGGTATATTCTAAGTATGACCCAAATGAATTCCAATTTCAAAGAATATCTTTGAACTATTGAGACTTATCTTCATCAACAGTATAATTAGAATTAATAAATCCAAAGGGATTTAGAATACGAATTGGGAAAGGGTGTTTCAAACGGAATTTAATTTAAAAGACTACTTAGTCCACCTAGAGAACCTCGTCAATATTGATAGCGGTAGCTCCACTTATGCTGGGCTGGACCGCGTGGCGGAATACTATGCGACGCTATATGAGGAAATAGACCTACATGTTAAACGATTTAAACCCGATCATGCGCCTGCTAATTGTCTTGAGATTAGCAATGCGCCAGAGGCGGATTATTACGATATTCTAATAGTCGGACACATGGACACTGTTTTCACAGAAGGAACTGTACACGAACGACCCTTCAGAATCGAAGGCGATTATGCTTATGGACCAGGCGTAGCCGATATGAAAGCAGGTCTACTCAGCGCCTATTACATAGTGAAGCGTCTCCTGCAACAAGATCCGAGTATCAAGATTTGCATCGCCCAAAACAGCGATGAGGAAATCAGTTCGCCACATTCCCAGGAATGGCTAACGGCTTTGGCTAAAATGTCCAAGTGTGCCTTGGTTTTTGAGTGTAGCAGGATGCAACCGTATGGCGCCTTGGTAAATCGGCGCAAAGGTGTGGCCAAAGTGATCGTTGACTTTAATGGCAAAGCAGCGCATGCGGGTTCTGATCCCGAAAATGGTGCAAGTGCTATTCATGAACTTGGTTATTTCATGAACGAACTCCTTAAATATCAAGATCCCGCCAGAGGCTTCACCATTAACTTCGGCAAGATCACAGGTGGCTCTGCTACCAATGTGGTTGCTGCAAAAGCACAATGCCATATCGATTTCCGCTTTGCGACTATGGAAGATTATCATCAAATCTATAAAATTTTAGATCAGCTCACCCAAAATTCTTTTGTTAAAAACGTAACTATCAGCTATCATATAAGCGCATCTCGTCCGCCAATGGTTCCCAACGAAAAGGCCTTGGAACTTAGTCAAATTATCCTAAATACAGCACGTGATCTTGCTTATCCAATTGAATTCATCCTGCCAGGTGGCGGTTCTGATGGCAGCTTTACAGCAGCTGCTGGGTGCCCGACTATTGACTGTTGTGGATCGATTGGCGGTGGCGAGCACGGCGTCGATGAATTCCTCTACCTCCCCAACATCGTTGAGAATTACCGGCTGTGGATCGAGGCTATACCTAAATTATTGCAAAATCTGGGATAGGTGCATCCTCCCCACCTCTCTAATTGAGACCCGTCGGAAGATCGTAAGAAGAAAGGTGTAACAATGATTAAACTAAAAGAAATTACCTGGGATAACTTTTGGAAAATTGTGAATCTCAAACCAGGTGAATCTCAAAAGGACTTTTTACCATCAAATGCTGTGTTTATGGCTCAGGCTTACGTCAATTTAAAACTTCGACATCCAGATACTTGTTTTGCCATATACTATGAAGCAGAACCAGTCGGATTTACTAAAATTGTCTATGTGCCTAAGCAGGTGGAACCCTACCAATTTGCTGAGGATTCCTATATGATTGATGCCATCATGATTGATTGTCAACATCAGGGCAAGGGGTATGGCAAAGAGGCACTCGTACAAGTGCTAAACTATATCGAGTCAAGGCCCTTCGGTGAAGCAACGTCTATCAAATTATTATGTTATGATGCCAACCTTATTGCATGTCAGATCTACGAAAAAGCGGGCTTCCAAAAAACCACCCAATTCAAAAATGAAGAAAAGAAATTACGATTTTATTCGAAGCAACTATAAGGGCTGCATAACGGAGACTTATGAACTAGAATTCCGATAGACCCTTTTCTGATGATTGTTATTACATTTTTGCTTATAACACATCACAAAGAATAACCGCTAGCCCATTTTGCTAACGGTTATTCATTTACCCACTTATTATTTATTAACAGCAGAGAGCATTCTCTTTCTGATAAAAGATAAAATAGCCAATAAACTACCGAAAATCAGAGTTGCAACCATTATGTTGTAAAAATCTCTTATATCATGCACATATAAAAATGCATCGATTCCTACCCGGTAAAGACCTGTTTCACTGTTGAAAGGAAGGTTGTTAATTCTGTACACCTTTGATAGAACCCAAATAACAAATAATGAAATACTAGAGAATGAAATCATGATTACCGAAATGATTAAAGCGAAATCTTTCTTTGTTTTATTCTCCTCTTTAGATTCTTTAGGGGTATCATGGTTAACAGTCTCTTCTTTTTTGCCTGTCAGCAAATAATCTGTCGATGTATCGAAATAGGCAGAAAGGCTGATAATTTTTTCAATATCAGGCACGGACTGATTTGATTCCCATTTAGAAACCGACTGCCGTGATACACTCATTTGCTCTGCCAATTCCTCTTGCGTAATATTATTTAGCTTCCTCAATATTTTTATTCTTTCACCAATTTCCTTCATAATTATCCTCCTTTG
>CAZVAO010000099.1:0-8453 GCA_964625175.1 uncultured Clostridiaceae bacterium | reverse complement strand
AGTTCAGTAATTCCTTGGTCATAACTTAACAACAAAGGGTACAGACCATCTCAGGCGAAGCATCTCTACAAAAAAGAAAACCTTGCATATAGCATATATCAAGAATATTAACTAGGGGAATACAAAGAATAACATAGATCTTGTTTAATCCTAAACAAAAAAACGGGTTCTCACGAACCCACTTTCTTAGAAATAATACCACTGGCGCTATATTAAAAGAACCCAGTGGAGAATGCTCTCGACTGACTATGGGCTTCATTGCCAGCAAAATGAGCAAGAATAGAATTACTGCTGTTTGAACTCGCCTAAATAGGGAGCTTATGCTTAACAGCCATAAACAGGCGAGTGAGTTCAGTAATTCCTTGGTCATAACTTAACAACAAAGGGTACAGACCATCTCAGGCGAAGCATCTCTACAAAAAAAGATATACCGAGTAAGAATAATCTACAATATGAATAATAATCTTGTTTAATTCTAAACAAAAAGGGGCTGTCGCAATAGTGAGAATTTTTCACTATTGCGATAGCCCCATGAATATCTAGTGGATTCTATTTGCCGCGTGCGCCATTCCCATGACCATTCAGGCCACCATTAGAATGTGTTCCTTGAGCGTCCGTTCCTAAATCACAAGCGCCATCACCATGAGGACCTTGACCTTCGCCGTTATAACCGTTTTGAGCCCCATTAGCGACTTGAAGTCCTTCACTATTATAAGCGCAAGCACCGTTGCCGTTTTGCCCTTGGCTTTCATCCATAAAGGCGTGTGCCTGAATTCCCTCACTGTTGCCTTTACCGTTTAATTGCGGTTCGCATGTTCCATCACAGTCTTCTCCAGTTTGATCACACGTGCCATCACTTAGCTTCTGCTCTAAGTTTGTTAAGAATGTTTGTGCACGTTCAGGTGTTAAGCGACCCTCTTCTACCATTATGGTAACAGTCTCCTGTTTGTTATTAAAAAATATTTGTTGTGCCTCCGTTAGTAAACCTTCTGCCTGAGCAATAACTAAACCAACAAATAGTAAAGACAGCACTAATGATACGGATATAATTTTCTTCATTTTCATACATCCTTTCTATTGATAATTAAAGTATATAACTAAATTGTGAAGGAATTATGATTACTGAAAGATTATCTTGAATTCAGTAAACTCATTCACCTTGCTCTTCACTTTAATCTCAGCACCCATCTTTGCTAGGTTCATTTTTACATTAAATAGTCCTAGTCCTGCGCCACTCGTTGTACCAACATTATTTCCTCTAAAATAGGGCTTAAAAATCTCCTTTTGATCTTCTTGGCTAATCCCAATACCAGTATCTCTTATAATTAGATGATTATCTGCCGCAGTAATTGTAACCTTACCTTCATTCGTATATTTATAGCTATTGATCAAAATGTTATAGACCACATTATTAAGCATCTGAACATCAACCTTAATGATAAATGGCACCTTCTGATAGTCAAGCTTTAATTGCTTGCTTTGGAATTTTGATTGTAAGCTATTGACGATTTTAATGAGTTGGTCCGAGTAATCTACGGTTTCGATCGCAATATCTACGGGTTGATCTGTACCCTCAATAATATTCGTTACGTCCCACAAGATTCTATCAAGGTTATCGACCACCTCAACCATATTCCCTGCCCGGTCTTTATCTACCGTGATAATGCCATCCACAACCCCTTCAAGCTGGCTTTTTAGAACTGTCAAAGGCGTTTTGGTATCGTGCAAGAGTCTGTCAAATTTCTCTTTCCTAATCTTTTCTTTCACAGCGATTTTTGCACGATAATCATCAACTGCAGCTGTGATTGTCGCGTATTCTGTGACTAGAAACGTCGTTGACTTGGCTTGATCATCCGCTACATAAGCCATAATCTTTTTTGTATCACGTGATATATAACGGATGAAAATAAAGCTTAGTAAACCTCCGATAATAATCGCTAAAATAGTCGCGTAGAGCGCCCCAGTCGTTATGGCTTTCTGAAATACCAGTTTTGTTTGGGTTTCAGAAATATCAATTGCTCTAACAATAACGGCTGACCCAATATTTTCATTATTCTCAATAATAGGGAACACTTCTTTGACCATCGTGTCTGGGTTAAAATCAAACGGACTCACATTGGTAACTGGACCGCCACTCCCATATCCGCCTTCTGCTCCAGATCCATGCCCACCTACACCCCCTGCTCCAACACTGCCACTGCTCATAATGGCGTTCTGAGAAGCATCAAGAATTTCAATATAATAAATTGGGTCTGTCACATAGGAGTTGATTACAAAGCGCTGCTGATGGATATCGGTAAGCACGACCTTACCATATTCAATAATGTTGTTGATCTGAATTTGATAGCCCTCTTCAATATACGAATCAAAATAGGTGTCCATATAATTGCTAGAAATCAAGGAAAAAATCAGAATAGAACTCAAACCTGCAATTAAGGTGATCCATATTAACAATTTTTTTATACTAATTTTGATCATCTCCAAAGGTATAGCCGTAGCCATATTTTGTTTTTATGTACTCAGGATTCTTAACATCATCCTCAATTTTATGGCGAATATTTTTAATAAAGGCATCAATGCTCCGGTCATAACCTTCGTAATCATAGCCGATCGCCTTATTAATAATTTGTTCACGGGTTAAGGGGATTCCAATATTATTAAAAAACACCCATAGAATACTATACTCGCGAGTCGTGATGTCTAGTGCTTGATCATTTTTATAGAGTGCCTTCTTTTCCGTGTCCAAGACGAGTTCTCGATAGGTAATGGTCGTAGTTTGATTTCCGTATATTCTTCGCAAAAAAACATTAACCCGCGAGACGACTTCCTTAGGGCTAAATGGCTTGCGGATATAGTCATCTGCACCGAGTTCAAATCCTTTAATTCGATCATCCTCCATCGTCCGTGCAGTTAACATTAAGACAGGAATCTCTGATTTACCTCTTATCTCAGATAGAACATCAAATCCATTGATGCCCTTCATCATCACGTCTAAAATAGCCAAATGAGGTTTAAACTGATCAAAGTCTGCTAAAGCGCTAATCCCGTCAGCATACCCTCTCACTTCAAACCCTGCGTTAGTGAGATACGCCATGAGCATCTCACGAATCGTGTTCTCATCTTCAAGAATTAATATCTTATAAGTCATTTTATCACCAACTATCATCATATTGATATATAAATTGTAACACAGCTGAAAAGACTGTGCACACTTATTGAACGTCATAGTGGTTATGCTCCGGTGAATTTTCAAGTTCAAGTGTTCTTTGTTTACTGCTTGATTGTACCCACTGCTCAAACATGGTAAAATTATAAAAATAGGAGATTAGTCATGAAGAAAATTTTATTGTTATGTGCAATGCCAAGTGAATATGCTGAGATCAAAAAAACCATTCCCTTTCCAGAGTGCCCCTATGATGACCACTACCCAATCCTGATGAAGCAAGCCAATAGAGAGGTTTATCTAACGATAACAGGGATTGGGAAGGTTAATGCCGCAGCGGCTAGCAGTGCAGCCATAACCAAATTACAACCAGACTGTGTTATTGGACTCGGAGTGGCGGGTGGTATTGACCCCCAAGTAAAGATTGGCGACCTTGTTGTCAGTAGCAGTGCGCAACAATACGATGTCGATGCTACTGCGTTCGGCTATGCCCATGGGATTATTCCACAGATGGCAACTTCTGATTTCCCCGCTGATATAACGCTGAATAAACTCGCAATAACGATTAGCAAAGCGCTGAATCTAGAAGCAGCTACAATTATAGGTCAATTACTTTCTGGTGATTGTTTTGTCACAAATACTAAAGGTCAAGAGATTCGCCAACTATTTGGAGGAACAGCGGTCGATATGGAGAGTGCTGCATGGGCCCAAGCAGCCTATCTACACGAAATTCCTTGGATTATTATCCGCAGTATTTCCGATCAAGCAGATGGAAAAGCTCACGCAGATTATAGTGAATTCTTACCAATGGCTATGCAAAACTTAGCCCAACTCGCCCAAAACCTTATTGAGGAGGTCATTAACCATGCAGAAGTTTGTTGATTTTAGTTTACCAGATGGCTACGGAAACGATGTCACGTTAAGCCAAGTGCTTCAAGATGGTCCTGCTTTACTACTGTTTTACCGCGGAATGTGGTGAGGTGCCTGAAGAAAGCAGTTGTCGCGTGTTCGACAATTTATGGATTCTTTTAATCAGCATCAAACCCAGATTATCGCAATTAGTGTGGATACGCCAGAGGAAGCTCGTCAGTTTAAAGAGAGTTTAGAACTCCCCTTTATGGTTGTCAGTGATGAGGCTCGCGATTCCATTTGCGCTTATGGTGCAAGCGACACCGCAGAAAAGAATGGTAAAATAATTGCTAAAGTCGCAACCGTCATTGTTGATCAGCAACAAAATGTCATTTATAAATATGTTGGTACGCATTGGTCTGATCGCCCTACTGAAGAGAAAATGATTGAAGTATTGGCTTCAATCGGGGAAAATTAGATGAACGAAAAAGATCTTTGTCGTTTGAATGAATTGGCAAAGCAAAAAAAAATAGCCCCATTGTCTATCGCTGAAGCTGCTGAATATGAGCAGCTTAAAAAGGTTTATCTTCACGATATCAAAGCCAATCTAAAGCGCCAGCTGGATGAAGCCGATATTAAGCGTAAAGAGTAGCTGACACTCTATGTGATTGATCATCCACTATTCAAAAAATACAAGTGCATATGACGTGCATGGACTTGTATGACTGGTTTTCATATCAAATAGATATCAAAGAAAAGGGATTGCTCATAATATATTACGAGCAATCCCTTTATAATATTATTCTTTTATGGTTTTAGACAATAATTCAAGGGTGATGTTTTTAAGCTCCTCCTGAATATCATTAATCGTCCGCATTTCTGCACCTTTTGTGCATTTAATTACTTGCCAGCCATATTTTCTAGCGACACGATACGCACTATTATAGGCGGCTAAAATATGGTTATGGTCTGCTTCATGGATGTCTGCCGCTTCATCATTAAACTTTTGCCGTTTTGCCAGTAGTGTCCCTGACATTTGGGGCGGCACATCTAAGAAAAATACCAAGTCTGGCTCAGGCAATTCCAATTTACCAAATTCCAGATCAATCAGCCATGTTAAAAACTGATCTGATTCCTCTATACTCCCACTCTTTGCAGCCTGATGTACCATATTGGCCGTTGTGTAACGATCGGCGATCACGATTCCCCCACTTTGGTAGAAATCTTTCCAGCCACTGACATAGGATGCAAAGCGATCAACTGCAAAAAGTGTAGAGGCAGCATAGGGATTGACATCTTCTGCATGTGGTCCAAAATCCCCGCGCAAATACATTTTAACTGGGCCTGCAGACTCTGATGCATAATTCGGATATTCAACTTTACATACCCGATCATATTCTTGAAGTAAGTTCTGGTATAAAAGGTTAGATTGAGTGGCCTTGCCACTACCATCCGTGCCTTCAATAACAATCAAAATCCCCTTAGCCATTGGTATGATCCTCAGGAGTCGGTGTGACAACCCCTTCCTTCTGAAGCAGATCAATAAAAATATCCACCACTTGCGGATCAAATTGTGAATGCTTATTCGCTTCTAATTCATTAACAGCTTCTCTTGGGGATAAGGCTTTGCGATAAGTCCGGTTTGTTGTCATAGCGTCATAGGCATCCACGACACCAATAATCCGTGATTCCATACAAATGCCATCACCCATAATGCCAGATGGATACCCTTTGCCATCGAGGCGTTCGTGATGTTGAGCAATGATCTCGCCAATTGCGTGTAGGAAGGTTCCCTCTACGATTTCTTTGCCGTCGAGAGGATGCTGCTTAATGAGATCCCATTCCTCAGATGTCGGCATTCTCGTGCTCGCAATAATATCATCCGACATCCGCACCTTGCCAATATCATGGAACAAGGAGGCGTATAAGATATTTTCCAGTTGTTGTCCTTTAAATCCCAAACGATCAGCAATAGCTCTCGCATACTTCTGCACACGCTGACCATGACTGTGCGTATAGAAATCCTTTTCTTCCACAGATTTTACCATGTCCATGAGATGCTTAATTTGGTTGCTAATATAGTGGAAAATTGGTGTTGATGAGACATATAATAATTTGGTGGTTACCATTGTTTTTAGATATATCTTACCTTGAATATTCAAGGCATAAAAATAATCGCCGCTTTCTAGTATCTCAACACTGCCATCTTCATTTTTGAGCTCTAACCGACCAGACATAACAAAGAAAAATTCCATCACGCCTGCTTCTGCTGGCGGCGCAATCTGAATAATCTTATCGGCAGCAATTTCTTGTAATAAAATTTCTGTGCCATCACCGCTTGCCAATAAATCAAGTGTGCCTGAATTTTGAGTCACTTTTTCTAAAGACTGTCCATTTTTTTTAAAATAAAAACCTTTCATTTTAACACCTTTTTCTCTTCTCTCTTCAAGTATATATTATAACAAACTTCACTGAGGATTAGTAGAAAATTACACAAATAAAACAGCGCTTCACCAAATGGCAAAACGCTGTTTTCGTAACTGTTTATGAATTAAGGAGAATATCTTACAAAAAGATGCTTAAATGTTCTAGATGATTTAATCCGACATGATAAATAATGGATCAATAATTACAACTTGTCCACCCACTTCGTAAGCCTGCAACTCACAGCTAACGATAATATCATGTAGATCAGCAAATCGAATAACTTTGTCGACCATAGCATTGGTTTCTTCAATTAATTCTGTAATGATAACATCAACTAGTTCTACGGCAACTTCCGATTCGCCATATATCGCAATCACAGCATCAGCTGCTTCCTGTGCGTTCTCGACCTTAACGACTATATTATCATTCAAGCGCTCAACGGCATTAACGACTGCTTTATAGTCACTATTCGTACCTGGTGTTGCAAATGCCACATTGGTAAACAATACAACTGCTAATAATAAAATCAGTATTCCTGAGCTTAATCTCTTTATCATGATAATACCTCCATATAATCTATAGCTAAATTATATAAGAGGTATATTGATTCCGCAATGCCATTTTGTGTTTTTAACATAAATTTAAGTTAAAGTCGTATTTTTTATAAGCGAATTTTGTTGTTTTTCTAATAATAATACATTAATTTATTTTAAAATATTCTTTAGATGTTTTAAGATCAGTTGTCCGTAAGTCTGCTCAGCAGCATAGGCTTCAGCCGCAGAAGAGTAACGCGATGTATCATATCCAGGATATGCCCAACCTGTACCACTTGTATTCAATGCCTGTGCCAATTGTTCAACATGGATAGCTGTTGCTCTTGAAACATATGTAAATCGAGGATCCACACACGCTTGTTCTAAGCCTAAGGCCGACGCATAAGCCTTTAAATGTTGGATTTGGGCACGCACCCCTTCGCGGACACTTGCAAAGTATAGACCACTCGTACCACCACCAGTGGCTCCTAAACCCGCAAAGTTATACTGTTCAGGCAAAACAGACCCACCAAATCGGAAGAAACCGGTTTCATGAATACTTTGGGCAAAAGCAATATCGCCCCTCACGCCTTCAATAGCGCCTTCTTCCAAGTAAATCGTTGCTAACTCGAATGCTGTACAAGAGATCAAAGGATTCGGATTGTATTTTAAGAGATAGTCGGCCATTTGCTGAGCGGTGGCCTGTGCCTCCCCCATAATATCCCCCGACACAAGTGCTTCTGGTGGGGCATCAGAGTTATTACTCAAGATAGCCGTTCTTGTTTCTTTTTGCCAGGTCACACGAAAGCCTAATACCTCAGACAAGAAACGTACAGGAACCATTACAGTTCCATCCTGGTTAATGGCTTGAACATTGCTATCAGAAAACCGACCGTTAGCATAAACCCCAGTACTTCCTGGAACGAATCCCCATGAAGAACCTCTATAGGAGATCATCACCGTCTTGGTCTTGGGATAATAATTGACACTCGCACCGTATGCATAACTCATCTGCCGCACGGGTGCATAGAGCGACCCGTCAATAATAACGGGTTCACAATCAAATTGAATCGATTGATCATTGATAACAATTGATACCCCTTCACTCGCAGCACTCGTTGGTGTAACGATCATAAATGCGAGTAGTAGCATTAATAGTATTATTTTCTTCATATCCACACCCCATGTCTTCCTATCATGATTATATTTGCCTTGCCTAAGAATTACAATGCTAAAGAGCATTTTGTAACACAAGTGTAACACTAGCGGCTCATTTATTCATCAAATGGCCTTTCCAGGCCACTTATTCACTCAGCAAGATACTTGACGCTATCCCTAAGTCACCTTGCTTGACCTAAATCATTCCCTAAAGACAAACGTGTCCAGTTTAGCCACTGAACACGCTAGCATTGTACCCTATTAGGACTTACTGAATGAAATCTAGCGATTCATTCAGTAAGCCCTATTTATCATCAATTACT
>CAZVAO010000098.1:0-8454 GCA_964625175.1 uncultured Clostridiaceae bacterium | reverse complement strand
TTCTTGCTCATTTTGCTGGCAATGAAGCCCATAGTCAGTCGAGAGCATTCTCCACGGGGTCTCTGTAAATACTACGCCATGCGTATTGCTTATTAGGGGGCTGTCGCACTAATTTCTTAGTGCGACAGCCCCTTTTTTCGTGAAGATTATTTGGAATTTAAAATTATTTTTCTGTGGCTAGCATTCTTGTTTGCGAAAGGAAGGTATGTTCATTCGTTTTCATGTATACTTAAGGTATTAATCTATAGAAAATCATGAATTTTCTAGCAGGTACAGAAATTCTGATTTTAGAATTTGAATGGAGATTACTGCAGAATGAAAAAATATTTTTTAGTTCTATTGCTTTTGGTTATGATACTTTTGCTAATCGGTGGCTGTACAGAAAAAACAGGTGTAGTCATTGAAGAACCAGATAATCAAGCTGTCTATCATAAAATTTCTCAAGAGGATGCCAAAAAATTGATGGATAGCGATCAGGATGTGCTAATTATTGATGTCCGTGAAAAATCCGAGTATGACAGTGGTCATATCATAGGTGCCGTGTTGGTCCCCGTAGGAAGCATCGCTCAAGAGATTGGTGAGGTGGCACCTGATAAGGACACTGTTTTGTTAGTCTATTGTCGGAGTGGTAACCGTAGCAAAACGGCAGCCAATGAGTTGGTGAATTTGGGTTATACAGAGGTTTATGATTTTGGTGGGATAAATACCTGGCCTTATGATATTGTCAAGTAGTAGGGGGCATTTTAGCGCTGAGATCACGACTCGCAGCTGCGATTCGTGCAGGGCAGGTTGATTATAAATTTCACAAAAAAGACAGCCCTATTAGTAATCATTAATGACTATTAGCAGGTCGAGTTGGTCGGCTAGTTACTATTTAATCAGTTAAAAGTTGATCAGAGCAAGTTATTTGCTGATTGGTAAACACCATAAAAAAACCACTTCCAAGAAGTGGTTTTTTTTATGGTGCGGATGGTGAGATTCGAACTCACACGAGTGGTTACTCACTACCCCCTCAAGATAGCGCGTCTGCCAGTTCCGCCACATCCGCAAGCACAAAGAATATTATCATTTATGGATGGCTGTGTCAAGGGAATTGTGACCAATAAATGCAGTGATGTCGGTTACAATATCTTCAGCAGCATTGATGTTTGAAGAATGAATTGCGAGATGATGCATCGTGGCTAATCGCTCTTCATTGTCAAGTAACTCACGCAAAACATGTCCAGCAAATTGACCCGATGGAAGAGTAATCGCGACCCCAAGATTTAAGAAAAATTGTTGATTGCGTACTTCCTGTCCAGGTATAGGCGAAATTAAAGCGATGGGTTTCCCTAAAACTAATGCTTCGGTACAGGTTATGCCGCCAGGTTTAGTAATAATAACATCGGCTTGATTCATAACCTCCGCAATATTGGTAACAAATTGCAAAGGGAGTATCGCGTTTTTCCATGAATTGTTTCTAATCTCATAATAAAGTTTATCATTGTGTCCGCATACCACAATGAGCTGGGCATCTTGCATCACGCGATCCGTATTCTCTAATACATGAAAGATATCCCCTAGACCCAAGCCTCCACCCATAAATAATAAGGTGGAATACTTTCCGACAAATTTCTCATGATCAGCTTGATTCTGTGCATCTTCCCACACTTTATTGAATTGCTTTCTCACTGGGATGCCATAATGACGAATTTGACTGTAGGGGATACCGAAAGATGCTAGATAGTCACAGAGTAAAGGATGGGCGAGGTAGTAACGATCGATGCCTTGATGGACCCAATAGGAATGAATATTATAATCCGTAATAATGGTCACTGCGGGGCAGTTAATATCCCCACTAAAGCGCAAACCGCCCATTAGATTGCTAGCAAATGGATGGGTGCATATGATGATGTCGGGATTGAAGTCCGAAAGACATTTTTTTAATTCTATGGTCAGGAGCCGATTAGCGAGGTTGAGTGAGGGGTCCTTCGTTTCATCTCGGTCAAATTGATTGTGAATCATTCCCCATACTTCAGGCATGTGCCGTAGTATACCTAAATAGCTCTCAAGCAGTATCTTGCTTAAGAACGGGCTGATTGTTTTGATCACATCATGAATTTCGACAACGGAGTTTGGTAGCCGCTGTTCAATATCTTGGGCGATTGATTTAGCAACTTGATCATGTCCACTGCCAACACTGGCAGAAAAAATTATTGCTCTCACTCGTATTCTCCTTTTGGTGAAAGATCAGTGCTGGGGTTTAAGGCATAATTGGATTCCCAGATATAGCCCTCAAAATTAATTAACAAAGGGGCTAATATGGGGGCTTCAGATCCTTTAGTGCTGTCAAAAGAGATTTGATAATTAGAACTGATTGAATTTAATTCATAGTTAATCGTGGTTGTGGCTTGCCAGGATGTAAGTTTTAAGAAATCGGATACGATACCAATTAATGTCGGTTTGCTTTGAACATCGGCAACATGATCGGAAAGACTAGCGAATATTGAAGCCATATCGACACTTGTTTCATATTGGTGCTGATTGTTCTCTTCGCTATGATTAATCAATACATAGTTATCTTCTAATAGGGTCCTGTTCTGATTGGTGTCTCGCAAATGATCAATCATCGACATAATTTGTTGGGCAGCTTCAACGGATCCGATCTTTAGCCAGGCACTCTCTGTGGGGAATTCCCATTCAGGATATAGTTTGCGCGTTGCGATGAATCCATCAACACTGCGGAAGTAAACCCCCTCAGAACGGTTGACAAAGAGTTCAATACGAAGATCTGGGTCGTCTTGAAGTTCGCGCAAAACGAGCGCGGAGTCACCGATAAAAGCAATGTCACCATCCAGATATAATTGGTCTTGGTTATATTTAACGGTTATGCCTGAATCAAATTCCCATTCTAGTGGTAAGGCCTGAAACCAAGCCTCAAATAGGGGACGATCACTAGTGGGCCGCTCTTGAAAAGCAAGCTTAATTGAAGGGGCAAAATCGAAGTGATTCGCACTCTGAGAATATAGTGTTTGAAGCTGATCAAAAAGCACGATTGTTGGGTCTGGTTTACAGGCTGTAAACAAAACCAATATAAGAGATAAAACAAGTAATATTGAGATGAGTTTTGTGCGCATAGTACCCCTCCTAGTTCATCTCATTATAGCAAACAAATTATTTTTTGACAAAGGGATGGTCGTCTATGAATGTAGGGTCAGCACGTAGGTTTTCTCCTACTTAGTCCCGGCTTCTGAACGAGGCATGCAGGAAATAACGCATCACTATAGAATAGATTAGTAAATTAAAGATTGAGGTGATAAGGTGTTCGTTGATATTCTCATTAAAAACTGCACGATTATAACAATGGATGAGCAGCGTCGGGTCATTAAAGAAGGCATGATTGCCATAAAAGGGGACGAACTTGTTTATATTGGTGAGCAAAATTGGGATTTGACTGCGGTCAAAGTGATTGATGGCACAAATCATATTGCTCTACCAGGTTTAATTGATACTCATGCTCATGCGGGTCATGGCTTGACAAAAGGCTTGGGAGAAGGCGGAGTTGAAGATGGCTGGGATATGATGATGGAACACATCTACTATCGCAGCAGTTCCACTGATTTTTGGTATGCAGAAGCTTTGCTTTCGGGTTTGGAGCGTCTCATGTTCGGTGTGACAACGGGTGTCAGTATGTTAGGTTCTTCACCACGTGTTGATGATATGCGTTATCCGGATGCGCATGTTCAGGGAATGCGTGAAATTGGCGTACGTGATTTTATCTGCATTGGCACACAAAACCCACCATTCCCAAAGCAATATCGGCACTGGGATGATGACATGAAAGGTGATCTGCGCACTTTGAATTATGATAGTGCATTTGAGATCACCCGCCAAGTCGTTAAGAAATACCACAATACGAATCATGGACTGACTTTGGCATGTCCTGGTCCTTCATTTATCGGATTTCGTGAAGGATTAACCTATGAGGAAAACCTCATAGCAAATCATGAGATGAACAAGATTGCCCTTGACTTTGGCACCCAGCTTCATGGGCATTCCTACGGTGGTGACATTAAGTTCTTGAAAGAAAATACCGATATTCTTGGTCCCCATATCTTTACTGCCCATGTCACAGGAATCAGCGAAGAAGAAATTAAAATAATTGCGGACACAGGGGTTAATGTGTGTAGTGGCCCGAGTACCAATGCCTACATTCGAGCACGCTGTCCAGTTATTGAATTGATGCAGGCTGGGGCCAATGTAACCTTCTGTACGGACGCCAGTGCGCCTGATCGCCATTATGATCTGTTACCTAAACTCAGGGTGGGGTATCGTTTACAGCGTAGTCACTTCAATGATTCCAATCTCTTGCCTCCAGGCAAACTATTAGAAATGATCACAGTGGATGCCGCAAAAGCAATTGGTATGAGTGACCAAATAGGCTCCCTTGATGTAGGTAAGAAGGCAGACGTTATTTTGATTAATCTGAATCGCCCTCATCTTTACCCAATGTGGCTTGAACCGCTTCGAGTCGTTCATCAAGCAAGTGGGCAGGATATTGATACCGTCATAGTCAATGGGGTTTTGAAAGTGGAGAATTATCAGCCAACCCAAACGGATATGGCAAAAGTATTGGAGTTTGCTCAATCTGAAGCTGAAAAAATGATTAAGAGAGCAGAGTTAGAAAAGATGCTTGAGCTTCCAGACAAATTATGGCGGCACGTCAGTTACTAATAGAATCAATGAAAAAAGCAACTTCCTTAAGAAGTTGCTTTTTCATTGACACTTTGTTTTTATTTATTGGGTATAAACTGGATAATAACGGGTCTATTATCGACGGTGATGTAATAATCAAATGTAATCTCTGTGCCTGTTTCCGGTTCATTGCCCTCAAGATAGATGCGCGCATCAAGTGATAATTGATAAGATTTAAATGCACCATCTTCTTGAACCTCAATAGAGTGGGTATCGATTTGCCCGATATATTGGGCAATTTGCTGACCGCTTTCTGTTATTTGAACTAAATCTGTAGCTACTGGAAGACCTAATGGTAGCACATATTCGACCATAAGCTTATCTCCTGTGATTAAATTTAAATCAGCCTCTAGGAGTGGAGCTAAATCAGGATCAATTTCAAAAGTTAAATTTTTATTTGCTACGGCGAGGATTAAACGATTATCTTTAATCTCTTGGAAATTTGCTTCTCCTCTGCAATAAAGATTTGTGATATCCATGATGGGGAAGTCGCCACTGGTGTCATTAATGAGAATCGGATCAGGATAATCAATGAGTCTGATGAGTGAATAATTACGACCTAGGGGTGCGGTCGTTTGATTGAGTTCTATTTGAAGGACCTTGTCAGAAGTAAAGCTCATATTGGCTACATTAACTAATCCTTTGACATTATTTTGATGGCTAATAAATAGGTAATGATCAGTTCCCGTAGCAAAAGCCTCTGGATCAAAAATAAACACACCGGGACGAGTTTGCAGGGCTTTTATGGTATCGAGCAGCTGGGCAGGGATCGTATCGATAACAACTTGAGCCTCTGGGATTGTACTTTTGGGTTCGCAACCATTAGCAATCAATAAAACGAGAACTAAGGTGATGAGGATTAAAGTTTTTTTCATATGTATTCCCCTTTGTCTTTCTACTTACAACTATCATAACAGATTTACAAGATGGTAAGCAATCACTTGGATTGGGTATAATCAACTATTTGATGCAATAGGTCTGTAATAGCTGAAGTCGGCAACAGGGGCTCGAGCTCCGACCATTGCCGATAAGGTCGATTAAGAATAATTGTGGAAGCAGATTTGCGGCCAATACCGGGAATTGCCGCCAACTGATCCACTGAAATGCGGTTAATCGCGAGATTTTGTGGGAGAGCGGTCAGCGACCTGAAGCCATGATCAATAATCACCGCATTTAGGGGTTTTGCCAATGGCGCTTGTCCGATTATACCCACTAGGATTGGATACGTCCCTAATTGGCGACCCCACACTAGGTTTTGATCCTGTTGCTCGGCGATTACTTGGGTGAGCAAGGTGCCACTCGGGAATACCTTGCGCAGAAGGGGCAGATTAATTTCCTGGTTGATTTGGTCTTTATAACGTTGCAGATAATACTTATTGACTTTTCCCGCTTTATAGTCGCCAGTTTCGATCACTTGGCGGATATTAATTCTTCTCAATAGCAAGCCTTCATCGACAATCTCACGCAAAAACTGATAGTTGAGATCCTTTGTGCGATTGGTTTCACCCTTCAGTCCGTGGAGAAAATTTAAGCCTGGCAGTAGCTTTGGAATATTATTCACCCGATAGCCACCAACCTCATTCATGATGCGAATCGCTTGGCGCACAGAATCTGGTGTGCAATCAATATGGTTAGCGGCAATTACGGCAGGATCGGCACTTTCAAGTCCGTAAGCAGCCGTGTCCCCAGCGGTGTTGTAATCTGTAATAATCTTAAGGGCTTGGCGGGACTCCTCAGGGAATCTTGCGATTGTGGCAGGGTTAATATTATCCATATGCAATACTTCTAAATGAGGAACAACCTCTCGGATGCCACTATAGAGCATTTCAAGCCAGCGGTTGTTCGGTTTATGCCCATAAAGAGCCCCGTAAGATAGAATGTTTGTCTGGCAGCCCAGTCGAAAGAACTTGTTACCATATTCGCCCAGCGCTTGCACTTCTGATATGATATCTTGAGGAGGGCGCGTGTATTTAATCTGTTTAAATCGTTCACTGCAGAAGTCACAATTAATAGGACGTGGGCAACCGCGAAACGTTTCGATTTCACACATGAGATAGGGATAATTGGGATGATGAATTGTCAGTTCAGCCCCCAAAATCGCCCATTCACGGATTGCTGAGGCATAGTCTGTCGTTTTGGCACCTGTTAGATACTCGTGAACAGAGGCGGCTGTAACTTCACCACAGAAAATATTGATGTTCTCAACTAGGGAATGGGCGTGTTTCACCCGGTCTGAGATGGACTGTACCAAGGGGCCACCAAGCATAACCGTCGTAGAGGGTAAGCTAAGAGCGATACGGCCAATCTCTGTAATGGATAGGGGTTTCCCCGATAGATAGTGTCCGGGAACAGTAGTCCCAGCATAGATGATCACGAGATCAGCTTGTTTCATCGACTCAATTTTTGCATCAGCATCACGCCGCCAAGCATCCGCTGTACAGTAAATAATGTCAGAAGACGCACAGCCATTTGCACGTAAGGCACCATAAATATAGCGAACTTGTGGGGCTAAATAGGGCGGAACCCCTAAGCATGAGGGCTCATCAATATAGCCATCGAGTAAAAAAATGCGCATTTTATAACTCCTCTACAGTAACTTTAAATTTGCTAGCCCATAATGGTATAGTTCTTGCAACAGTCTAATCGCTTCGTCCGTGCTGGAAGACTGGAATTGGACCGCTCCTCCATGCGAATTGATGAGGCTTTGCGCCATTAAGACTCTCTCGAGTTGGTAAACCGTTCCTAAATTACCATCAATCAGTGTGCTATGTGGTAAAATCTCTTCAAGTAAAGATCGAACAAAGATGAAATGGGTGCAGCCGAGCACAACTGCAGCGGCATCATGGTGGTGGGCTAGGATACGCTCAAGATAGTGGCGGGTGTTCAAATCAGCGATTTGTGCTGTTTCAACAATTTCTACTAGTTTTGGGGCTGGTATGGGAATTATGTTCGCCATCGCTTCAAAGGACATCAGCAGGTTCTTGAATTTAGTATTTTTTAGAGTGAGTGGTGTCGCTAGAACGATAATTTTTTGGTTAGGAAATTGTGCTACGGCTGGTTTGAGTGCTGGTTCCATACCAATAACCGGAATATTCAACTCAGAACGCAGTAAATGAATTGCCGCACTCGTAGCGGTGTTGCAGGCAACAATGAGTGCTTTGATTCCCTGTTGTATGAGTGTATCAGCGACTCTACGGGTATGATGAATGACAGCTGCTACATTCTGTGTGCCATAAGGGGCATAGGCAGTATCCGCATAATAGATATAGTTCTCTTTCGGGAGAATATGCTGGGCTGTGACAAGGACACTGATGCCACCGACACCCGAATCACAGATGCCAATTGGTGCGTTTGATTGCATGAAATCACCTCAGAAGATCAAATAACAGCACCGCTGAAAAAAGCACATGGGCGGTATAGCTGATGTTGTAGGCCATATGAATAGTGTACCACAATTTTTTGGGGTTCGCAGAGGTAAGAAGTGCATCTTCAATAGATGATCTTTACGAAATAAGCATAAGCACCGCACCGATCATCCTGAGGAGCATAGTTGTGTGTGTGGATAATAGGCTGGCATCACCCGACCATTGGGGACGACCCCCATTGGTCGGGAAAATCATTATTGATTAAGCCCAAAAACGGAAGTGATCTCTCCAACAACAAAGGCACCGCGATTTCCTGCGATGCTTTTATGACGCATATTAAATCATAGAAGTTTTT
>CAZVAO010000097.1:7026-8556 GCA_964625175.1 uncultured Clostridiaceae bacterium | reverse complement strand
ACCTTACCGCCACGACCCGAAACTGGCTCTGGCATGAGTGTGCGCCAAATCTGGATTTTCTTTTTGCCGCTCATCGCCGCTCAGTTGATTGGTTCCTTTATCAGTCCTGCTATTAATGCCGGTTTGGCACGTGTTAATAATCCCGAAGTCGCCATATCATCGTTCTTCGTCGCGCGTAGCTTTGCCTGGATGATCCTAGGGATTGGTTTTCGCATTCATCAAATCGTCGTTGTTTTCGTCAAAGATGCCTTGTCTTGGAAACGTGTCAATCGTTTTATCATCGCATTCAGCTTGAGCGTTACCATCTTATTGCTGGTCATCGCCTATACGCCATTGGGCACGTGGGCATTTGGCAGTTTAATTGGCGTTGATACAGATTCACTAGCACCCGTCATACAGACTTTAGCCGTACTGGCGCTCGCACCGATCTTCCTATTTACCGCAGAGTCCTATGAGGGTATTCTCTTACAACATAAAAACACCATGGGCATTACCTTGGCAAAAAGCGCCAATATTATTGGCTTAGTGGCTTCACTATTCCTATTCAGCCGCCTCTTCCCAGATGCAGGAGCGATTCTAGGTGGCGTTTGTATGGTCGCTTCTTATGTGGTCGAGGCTGTCGTCGCTTTTATTCTTGCTAGGCCTCGCATGCGGTCTTTGCTTACTTAGTCAGTAGTTTTGGGGAGGGGTGGGAGGTTCTGTGCTAATGTGCTTCCACAATCACCTCCATATCTTCGTCGCAGCTAAAAATATTCAAAAACGGATACCATATGTATGACATTTGCTCAATAAATAATTTTGGTGGGAGGTTCTTTCAAAGGACGCTCCCAACACTCCCATCTCTGTTTTGAGTGATATAAATAGGCAAGTTCGTTGTTGCTGAAGCCTTTTCTTCGACTCCAACGTACTGAAGTATGATTCCGTCTTAAAAAACCTTCGCGCCTAGAACTTGCCACATTTCTCTCGCCTCAAAACGCTCCAATAGGATAACAACTCTTGACCTAATAGCCATTCTGGAAGCCACGGGATTACCGACGTTTGAGCTTGTTAGGGAGTGACATAATACTGTGTAGATGAGATCTTGGGGTTGCTGCTGGCAAGAATACAAAAAGGCGTATGACGTTTGTGAATATTTTTACGGCTTCTTGATCTGGAAGCCATTCTGAAAGCCACAGGGTTACCGATGCTTGAGGTGGTTAGTGAGATGGGAGATGGTAATACTGTACTTTTTTAGAATCTGATAAAGGATTCCTCGGTAATTCAGATCTGGGTAAGAATCTATGATGATCAGTGTACTGGATCATTCTTTAAGCCTTTTAATATTTTGACCTAGTCGCATTCTCATGAGCCACGGGATTACTGAAGTTTGAGGTCGTTAGTGGGGTGGTAATACCTCATGTTGAGAAGTTTTTTATACTGTGGATATGATTAATAAGACAGTATGTGTAGGATGTTTGTAAATGTTTTTACTTGCAACACTTTAGATTCAGAGACCCTTCATCATGGATGGGTTGTTTTCTGACCATTAGG
>CAZVAO010000097.1:0-6926 GCA_964625175.1 uncultured Clostridiaceae bacterium | reverse complement strand
ACAATTACAGAATATAAACAGTATTAGAATGACTATTTTCAAAACAATTCGCAGAATTTGACAAATAAAATGATAGTTTATAGTATAATGATAGAGAGATGATTAACGCCAACCCATAGTATGTTCGGACAATAATCGAGAATTCTGATAAAATTCATTAAGAGTTGATAGCTCTCTGAAGGCCTTGGTCATAAACAGAGATGAATCGTATCTGGCTGAGAAGAAAACACATATCATGAAGATGATTCTAATGTGTTGTTTTTGTTACTTAATAATCTGTGTCTCGATAGTAATGATGGATCTTGTTTGGTGTAAATAAATCTAGGAGGTTTTATAATGAATGGTTTTGACTATGCTGTGCAAATGGAAGTGGACGGTGAGAAGTTTTACCGAGAACAAGCTTTGCTGAATAAGGATAATGTTCTCAATCCAGTGTTTTTATCGCTTGCAGAAGACGAGAAAAAACACGCGCAAATGATTAAAGAAAAGCAAATGGGACAAGATTCTCTAACGGATCAAGAGATTGTTGTGGACACAAAGAATGTTTTCACTAGTGCCACAGGAATGGATGCTGATAAAATCATGATTGACCAGATTGATGCCTATAAAAAAGCGTTGGAGATGGAGCAGAAAAGCATTGATCTCTATAAAAAACTTTTAGCCGAATCTCAAGATGAAAAAGATTTCTTTGAGTTTCTCATTAAGCAAGAGGAAAAACATTATCAACTGATTGATGAAATCATTGTAATGGTTAATCGTCCGAATGAATGGGTTGAGTCGGCCGAATTTGGAGTGCGCAAAAAATATTAACCGTTTAGAATTAGATTCAAGTATAAACAAAACTCGACCCCTAGCTTGGCAGCTGGTGAAATCAGTAGCCGTTTGCAAGGGGTTGTGTTAAAAAGGAGTGCACTATGTATAATCTATTGATTGGTGGCGCTGCCGGACAAGGAATAGATACAACAGCAGCGATCCTAGAGAAACTAATAAAGAGATCTGGGTACAGCGTTTTTACCTACCGGGATTTTATGTCGCGGGTACGCGGTGGACACAATTTTATTATGATCCGCTTTGGAAAAGAAGAAGTCCTTTCGCATAGTTATGAACTCGATGGGATCATAGCGTTAAATGAAGAAACGATTGGTTTGCACTTACATGAATTAAAAGAGAACGGGTTCATATTGTGCGACAGTGGTATAGAAACAGCCGATCAACGGGTCATCAAAATACCGATGAACGACATGGCTAAAGATCTAGGCAACTCACGCGTTTCAGGGACCATAGCGGTTGGGGTGATTCTAAAATTATTCGATGAGAGTCTTGCTGGTATTGCAGAAGTTTTAAGAGACTTTTTACCTGAAAAATACATAGATATTAATATTCAAGCCATTAGCGCAGGATACAAAACTGTAAATCAGCGGTACGAAAAGCTCCTGGGTCGCTTCACAGATTGGATGATCCTTTCAGGTAGCCAAGCGGTAGCGCTTGGGGCCATCACTGCAGGGCTTAGATTCTATTGTGCTTACCCAATGTCTCCTGCAACCCCAATCATGGTCTATCTGGCGTCAAAAAGCCGCGAGATGGGAATCGTTGTTGAACAGGCTGAAGACGAGCTTGCGGCGATCAACATGGCTATTGGGGCCTCTTATGCTGGAGCGAGAGCGATGACGGGGACTTCAGGGGGTGGTTTTGCCTTGATGGTCGAGGCGTTTGGACTTGCGGGTATTACAGAGACCCCACTTGTTGTCGTCAATGTTCAAAGACCGGGACCTGCCACAGGCTTGCCGACGCGCACTGAACAGGCAGATCTGAAGTTTGTCGTTTCGGCATCGCAAGGGGAGTTCCCACGCATGGTGATTGCCCCACGTTCGCACAAGGACGCTTTCTATCAGACCATTCGGGCCTTTGATCTTGCAGAACGCTACCAGATGCCAGTCGTCTTATTGTGCGATCAGTATTTAGGGGACGCTTCGGGTACAGTTGAGCCGTTTGATCTAAGTGATGTAAAAGTCGCGGAACCACTGACGGAGTATGCTGGCGACTATCTGCGTTACCGTTATACGGACAGCGGCGTTTCTCCACGGCTAGTACCTGGAAAATCAGATCATCTCGTTGCCGTAGATAGCGATGAACATGATCAATCCGGAAAGATTACTGAATCTGCCGAAGTACGCATTAAGATGGCGGACAAGCGCATGAAAAAGCTTGAACTGCTAAACGAAGAACTTGTAGAACCAGCGTTTATGGGTCACGACAATTTCGATACGCTACTTATTGGCTGGGGCTCTATGTATGGGCCCTTATCCGAGGCCGTAGCGTTACTCAATAGTGGTGAAGGGGAAAAGTATGCGGCGCTTGTCTTTGGTGATGTCTTTCCACTTCCGCAAAAAACGCTGATTGAAAAGGCCGAAAAAGCAAAACACATTATTAATGTTGAACAAAATGCTACGGGGCAGCTGGCCGGGATGATCCGTGAGTATACGGGCATAGTATGTTCAAGTAGCGTTTTAAAGTATGATGGTCGACAGCTAACGGGTAAACAAATCATGGAAAAAATCCTGAGAGGTGACAGCAATGGTTGATTATAAAACCTATGAAACAGCATGGTGTCCCGGTTGTGGAAATTTCAGTATACTCGAATGTTTGAAGACGGCGTTAGAGGAGCTCGAAAAGAATCCACACGACGTTTTGGTGGTTGCGGGTATTGGACAGGCTGCGAAAATACCGCAGTATATTAGCGCCAATGCTTTCTGCGGCTTACACGGACGGGCTCTCCCTCCTGCGGCGGCGGCAAAGATGGTGAATGAACGCTTGACGGTCATTGTCAGCTCAGGGGATGGAGATACCTATGGCGAAGGTGGAAATCACTTTATTCATAACATCCGACGTAACATCGATCTCGCTCATTTTGTACATGACAATCAGATCTATGGGCTGACAAAAGGTCAAGCTTCACCGACCTCAGCAGAAGGATTTGTTTCGGGGATTCAACCGGATGGTAGCGTGGCTTCCCCTCTAAATCCGCTGCTTTTAGCGATTGCGGCAGGGGCTGGTTTTGTTGCAAGAGGCTTCGTAGGAAATAAAAGACATCTGATCAAGCTCATGAAACAGGCAATTGAATTTAAGGGCTATGCCCTTGTGGATATTTTACAACCCTGTGTCAGTTTTAATAAAGTAAATACTTTTCAGTGGTATATGGAGCGGGTTTACGAGCTAGACCAAAATTATGATGTGTCGAATAAACTAAGTGCGATGGAAAAAGCGATGGAATTCGGCAATCAAATACCCATCGGCGTTATTTATCAAGAGACGAAGCGCACATTTAACGAGCGTAACGAAGTACTCAAAGGTGGCACGATTCTAATCGACAAGAAAACAGATTATGACAGGGTTGATCGCTTGATTAAAGAATTTGTATAAGCACATACGGTACTTGAAGCTGCTTAGCAATATTTTTTCTAATAGAGTTTCTAAAAAATGAAGATAGCCTCAAAAACAATAGAATAATCATATGTAAGGCAATAAGGGGGGATTGATCCCTCCTTATTTGATTCTTTTTTTCTTGAACATTGCAGCACACAAGGATGGATCTTGAGGTTTGTCGAAAATGATAAAGGAATAATCGATTTTTGCGAGAAGTATGCACTAAGAGTAATATAATAGCCGATACATTGTGAAGCATGAAAAGTGGACGAAAGATTGATTATTGCAACTATTTAGGGCACAATGACTATAGCTTATGATTGGCTGACAAACAAAAAATGATGCAGGAGGCACACTATGAAGATCAAAGATTTTGGCGTAGAAATATGGATGAATAAATATGAGAATGATTGCGAATATAATTTAGCTGAGACATGTGTTCAATCGATGAGCGTAAAAGAATTATTGGAACTTGCCGGTAATGAAGCTGAAGCAATGGAACACATTTCACAAATGGTATTGGGATATGGAGATATTTACGGATCCCAGGCTTTATTAAATGGGATTACATCGCTATATAATCATGCTACACCAGAGCAGGTAATGGTGACTCATGGTGCTATCGGCGCAAATGCCTTGGCTATGTTTGCCTTAATTGAACCAGGGGATCGCGTGATTTCTGTTTTACCTACCTATCAGCAACATTATTCGATTCCAGCAGCTTATGGTGCCGATGTTCAGATTCTGCAGCTTAAGCCTGAGAACAAATTTTTGCCCGATTTAGATGAACTGAGAGCACTTATTAACAGCAATACAAAGCTAATCTGCATCAACAATCCTAATAATCCAACCGGGGCATTGATGGATGAGGACTTCCTCAAGGAAATCGTGGAGATAGCAAAAACGGTGGATGCCTATATTTTATGTGATGAAGTATATAGAGGACTCGATCACGAGGGATCTGGATTCACAACTTCGATTGTTGATTTATACAGCAAAGGAATCAGTAGTGGCAGTATTTCTAAAGCTTTCTCACTCGCTGGATTAAGAATCGGTTGGTTAGTGGGACCAGAAGAATTTGTTGAATTGGTTAGTCGTAGACGAGATTATACAACGATTAGTTGCGGTAGAATTGATGATTATCTAGCGAGTGTCGCCTTGGCGAATAAAGATAAGATTATTGAGAGAAGTCATAGAATCGTTAGGGAAAATATCCAGATACTCGATGACTGGGTACAAAGTGAGCCCAAAATATCCTACTGCAAACCACAATCGGGAACGACGGCTTTTTTGCAATATGATGCTGATTTGCTCTCTGAAGATTTCTGCGTGCAACTACAGGAAAAAAAGGGAGTTATGCTTGTTCCCGGAAAAGCATTTGATATGGAAGGATTTTTACGCATCGGTTATGCCTATAGTCCCGCATCGCTTCGGATTGGACTGGCGAAACTTTCTGAGTTTTTAAATGAATTGTAGGGTGGGAAAAGCCATGCTAACTGATGAATTAATCCGAGAAACAGCGGTATTAATCAAACCCTATATCTATCCAACTAGACTTGACCGATCGATTTATCTCAGTAATGACCAGCGAAATGTGTATTTGAAGAATGAGGGGTTACAGCACTCTAAGAGTTTTAAGCTTCGAGGGGCTCTGAGTAAATTGCTACGACTTTCTGAGGAGGAGAAATCGCAAGGCGTAGTGGCGGTCTCTTCAGGGAATCATGGGGTGGCGGTCAGCTATGTGTGTCAGCTACTGGGTATTGAAAATGTGCGAGTATTTGTGCCAAAGAACACCCCACAATCGAAAAAAGAGAAAATTGAGTATTATGGTGCCAAGCTGATTGTCGATGGGGATACATTTGATGATGCCCATCAAATTGCCACTGAATATATTAATAAGAATCAAATGACTTATATTGATGCTTACGACAAGGATCCGCTTGTGTACGCAGGTCAGGGGACGATTGGTCTCGAAATCTTAGAGGAGTTCCCCAATATGGATGCCATCTTGGTTCCCATTGGGGGTGGGGGATTAATCACCGGTATCGGCACCATGGCTAAAGCGATTAACCCAAATACTAAGATTATTGGTGTTCAAACAGAGGCATGCCCCGCTATGAAAGCTGCAATGGATGATCAGGTCTTATACCGTGAATATCCCTCTGATTCGTCAATGTGTGAAGCCTTAATTGGTGGTGTCGGGGAACTGGCCTTTAAGTTATCAGAGGCGATTATTGATGAAATTTTGATTGTCAAAGAAGACACGATTAAAGCTGCGATTCGCCATATGATTTTTAAGGAAAAGGTTATAGCAGAACCCTCAAGTTGTGTGGTCATTGCGGCTTTGATGGACTACCCAGACTATGATTTTGGCAGGAACGTAACCGCTTTAATCACTGGAAGCAATATTGACAAAGAATTGATGAGGGAAGTGCTTGTATTATAACTTAAGGGTATTTAAATATGCTAATTTATGGAAGGGATTTGCTAAAATGATTACATCCGTCGGTAAGAGAATATTTTTAAAGCGGAAGCGGCCAAGTAAAGAGGTACTTGATGGTTTCAGAGGCATACCAGCGTCGAATGTATCGGATGTTATGAATCGTAGTGGCGCTATGCACCCACGAATTCATCTCGTCAGCACGCCCACACAAACAATTTTGAGTGGTGTCGCATTAACGGTTAAGTGTCCTGCAGGAGATAATCTGGCAATTCACGTTGCACTACATATGTGTGGCGAAGATGATGTTCTAGTAATCTCCAATGATGGTGGTGACAATAAGGCTTTGGTGGGTGAAGTGATGGTGGCTTATTTGAAGTATGGTAGGAGAGCCGCTGGCATCGTTATTGACGGTCCGATACGTGATATCCATGAGATTCGCACATGGGACTTCCCGGTATACTGTACAGGAACAACCCCTTGCGGGCCCTATAAGGAGGGTCCAGGTGAGGTAAATGTGCCGATTTGTTGTGGCGGTCTGAATGTAAATCCAGGAGATGTCATACTAGCAGACCCAGACGGTGTTATTGTGATTCCCAGAAATGACGCAGATGTCATTTTGAAGGCTGCAAAAGACTTCCAAAAAGCCGATGAAAAAAAGGCAAGGGATGCGAAGAAGGGTATTCTTGCTAGTGAGTGGATTGACAAAGCGCTTGTTGAAAAGGGTTTTATCATAATCGATGATGTCTATCACCAATAATTTAGTTTGTATGGTGTAGGATTCTGACCGAATGGTGATAGATGGTGCTTCTGCCAGCAGAATAAAGATCTTAATCATAAACGATTAGAAAAGAGGAATTATGGACGGCAGAAAAAGAGCCGATGTCAACGTGGGTTCAAGGGTTAGGGTGGTGCAGAAAGCTCATCAAATGACAGGCGAATTAACGGAAGGTGTTGTGCAGAGATTGTTAACAAAATCGCCGAACCATCCCCATGGAATAAAGGTAATGCTCGAGGGTGGTGTTGTCGGTCGGGTTAAGGAGATTATTGGAGGGGAATAGAA
>CAZVAO010000096.1:0-8685 GCA_964625175.1 uncultured Clostridiaceae bacterium | reverse complement strand
GAGCAAGCGCTACAGCTTTTACTCGTTGCGGTCTCAAAATCAATTGCAATAAAATTCATCATGGTTTAAGTCCCGCCTTTCTACTACAACTCTTAGATTATACATGATTATCGGCTAATCGCGGCAGTTAAACAGTAAAAAGAATAAAAAGGGCCTGGATTCTGTAGCTATGAAGAAAAGAAGTTGCCACCCAGACGCGAATTAAGTACTTCTGTGAAGCTGCCTATATACTGTTATAACGGTCAAAACAGCCTCTATGAACTTTATTATGGGGGTTAGTAATCTTATCGCCGATAGCTTCTCGTAACTTATAGGGCTGATGCACGATATACTAAAGTCAAACCGATACAATAAAGCCTGCCCTCAGCGTATCGAATCGGTACGCTGAGGGCAGGCTTTATTGTATCAAATATTATGTAAAACGCATGGAGAGCTTCATTTCTCATTATTGATAATCGCACTGTAGATTGTGGTAGGTAGAAAAAAGTGTTGTAAATACAAAGCTAATGGGGGGCAGATGGGCGCATGTAGTTGTGAGATTGGGCTCTGTTTTGAATCATTGGGGACAGTCCCCAATGATTCAGTGAATTGCGAGGTTGAGCTTTATTCTCGATCGTTAGGAATACCTCCAATCAAATTGATCAGGCCCTGATCGGTTATAGAATATCCAAGCGCGTGTTGATTTTTTGCAATAGAGAAAGGAGAGGATTAATAATGCTAATCCCCTCCTTAATAGCTTCGCTTCTAGAACTGAGTGCAGCAGTGTTTACTTTTCGTACACTTTTTCCCCAGCAATATAGACGTACTCGATGATTCCTTGGCGCGTCAGTGGACACCCTTGCGTCAGCACGAGGTCGGCCACTTTACCCACTTCCAGACTGCCCACGCGATCATCAATCCCGTAAATCTGCGCGGGGTAAAGCGTAATCGCCTTAAGGGCCTCTTCCTCCGGCAAGCCAGCAGCAACTGCCAACGCCGCCTGGATGGTAATCATATCGGATTTCGTGGACCCACTATGGCCAATAAGTGCAAAGGGAACGCCCGCCTCATAAAGCTTAGCCGCGACGGTTTTACTCTGATAATGCGTTTCACTGCTAGCATGTGAAATATGGAGGGGACCCACTAAACAGGCAACGCCAGCCTCTGCCAAATCGTCTGCAATCAGATGGCCTTCTGCAACGTGTAGCAGCACCATACGGATGTCATACTCCTCTAAAACCCGCAAGGCATTGAAAATATCTTGTTTGAGGTTCGCGTGCACCACAAGAGGGCGCTCTTTATTGATGATTGGTAACATGGCTTCCATCCCCAAGTCGTAAGGTACCACCATACCAGCCGCTTTCTTGGCCCGATACTGCATGGCTTTCAAAAGCGTTTCGCGGATCACGGCGGCAACAGAGGTGCGGCTGCTCGGGAACTTCTGATTCAGCAAAGCAAAGTTCTTAGCAGCTGGACCAACCGTCGCACGCATACCAACATATTCTTCGCGGATCATATCATCAATGCAGTCGCCGCTTGTTTTGATCGCCGTCATTGAACCCGCAATCACCGTACCCGTTCCGCCGCGGTTACTAGCCTCTGAACTCGGGCTGATGATTGCCGTGGTGATCCCGCCGCGTCGGGCAATCGCAAATTTGCCATCCATAGGATTGGCACCATCATAAGCGCGCAGTTGCGGTTGCGCAGGTGCAGATGCCTCAATTGCATCGTTACCCTCAAACCCCAAAGCCAGTTCGATAAGGCCCAGCTGCGACTGGGCATCGATAAAACCGGGATAGATATTCTTGCCACTTGCATCTATAATCTGCGTGCCTTCTGGAACAGCAAGACCCGTGCCAACCGCTTTAATGAGGCCCTTGTCGATAAGAATCGAGCCCTTCTCAATAGCAGGCCCCGCCATCGTATAAATTTTAGCGTTTTTGATTAATAACATTATTCTTCCTCCTTCGCTAGGCACTGTAAACGACTTTGCCGTCGATCAGTACTTTCCATGCTTGCGCATCGAATTCAAGGGGGCTGACTTCACATATTAGAATATCCGCATCTTTGCCAACTTCCAGACTACCGACCTTATCGTCAAAGCCGTAAATCTCTGCGGCATTGATGGTCAACGCCTTCAAGGCGTCTGTTTCACCTAACCCACTGCGCACAGCCAGTGCCGCCATCAAGGGTAGGTGCTCGACCGGACTAATGGGAGCATCCGTCTGGAAAGCAAATTTCACCCCAGCCTTTTGCAGAATCGCATGGGTTTCAAAGGTCACATCCTTCATCTCGAACTTACCCCCATCTGAGAAGGTGGGCCCGAGGATGCAGCCTAAGATATTGGCTTCTTTAAGCTGTTTAGCAATCAAGTGGCCCGCTGTCGCGTGGATAAAGAGGATTTTGAGATCAAACTCTTTGGCAATACGAATCGCATTCATCATATCATCATGGCGATGGGCATGCGCCTTGAGGGGAACCTCACCCTTAAGCACAGGAATCAGCCCTTCCATTTTCATATCCACAGGCGGCATCAGTGCCAAATCACCATTGGCGGCTTCTTTCGCCTTCAGATAATCACGCGCTCTAAACAAGGTCTCACGAAAGATGGCAGCCTGACCCATGCGCGTAATCGGGTAAATACCTCTGAAACCATAGCTTTTCTTCGGATTCTCACCGAACGCACACTTCATTGCCACATGATTCTTAACGACCATATCATCAACGCGGTAGCCCGCTGTTTTAATCGCAACATGAGTCCCCCCAAGGATATTTTGGCTACCCACACCCGTCACAACGGTGGTCACTCCGGTTTTGCGGGCATCGGCAAAACTGCGCGTTTCAGGATTAATACAGTCGATCCCGCGCAACTGAGGACTAATGGGATCACCCATCTCATTATTATCGTAACCAGCAGGTCCAATTTCGTTTTCCATAATACCCATATGGGTGTGGGCATCGATTAGACCAGGCATGACCAAACGTCCAGCCGCATCAATAATCTCCGCAGCCTCTTCGTTGATCGTGGGTGCCAGAGCAGCAATTTTCCCGTTCTTAATCAGGATATCCGCACGAATAAATTCATCACTAGTGGCTGTGAATACCAGTCCGTTCTTAATTAACAGCATTTTATTTGCCTCCTTCATAAAGCGACTGCCCATTAATGATGACACGTTTGACGGTGCCCTCTGGGGTAAAGGGCTCTCCATTAAAGACGACCAGATCCGCATCTTTCCCAGGCTCTAAAGACCCAAGACGGTCTGCCACTCCGAGAATTTTAGCTGGATTAATCGTCATTGTCTCTAAAACTTGTTCCAAGGACATCCCCGCTTGACGCAATTTCAAGCCAAGGGCAGGAAGTTCATCCGCACCTAAATAGGTGGAATCCGGCGCTACAGCCGTGCAGATCCCCGCCTCAAGTAAAATCAGTGGTGCACGAAAGTCACCGTTTTGTTGCTCATAATAATCAAGTGGCTTCAAACCAGGTGACACAATACAGCTGACACCGTACTCTGCTATCTTAGCCACAGCTAAATGGGCCTCCATCGCATTAACCAAAACCAGTTTAAGATCAAACTCTTTTGCCAAGCGCAAGGTCGAGTAAAGATCATCACAGCGGTTGGCATGTACGAAGAAAGGCGTATGGCCGCCAATTAAGCACGCCGTCTTTTCCATCATCAAATTATAGGGGATAGGGCGATCAGCGGGGGCCATGGCTCGAGCCATCGTGTAGTTATTAGCACTGTACAAGGTCTGGCGTAACAGCGCCATCATATTGAGGCGTGTATTTGGTGGAAAAGGTTTTGCACTATAAGTGCGTTTCGGGAATTCCCCCAGTGCACCCTTCATGCCAACTTGATCCTCAACCAACTGATCTGCTCTTGTAGCACCCACTGTTTTGATGACGGTGATCGAGCCGCCAAGTAGATTCGCATTGCCAGGAGCCACAGCTGTTGTCGTAACCCCAGCTGCCGCCATCTTAGCGAAAATCGGATCGCGTGGATTAATGCCATCATAAGCATTCACTTGGGGGGTAAGGGGAAAGGCCGACTCATTGCTGTCATCACCAGCCACATAGCCATTATAACTTTCCTTAAGCCCAGCCTGACTGTGGGCATTGATTAAACCGGGTGTAACAACGCCCCCTTGGGCATCATAGATCTCGGGGCCCGTTGGCAGTTCAACATTTGGTCCAAGGTCGATAATCGTGTGATCGTGCCAGAGAATCGTGCCACTCGGTATGGGGTCTGAGATTATTGTGCAGATTTGAGCGTTGATTATGGCTTTCATTACAAACCTCCTTAAGCTCGTAGTTTCCGAAATTGGTAGGGGCAGGATTAAACCACCTACTCCCATTCATTAGACGTGTGTGGGTAACAATCAGTTAGCCGATCGTAAAGGTGTGTGCAGATAGGGTGTAATACATCAGAAATGATACAACTCACCCTAGCAGCCAATCCGCTTTCAATCGACCCTTTAGGGCGCTCAAAAATCCTAAAGACCGACCTGATGCAATAAAAAATCCATTCGCTGAGAAGCCGCCATCTTGGTGATTGCCCAGCAACCTAATCACTTCTTCAACAATATCATAGCCGAAAAAGTACTATATACCCATAACCAAAGTATACTTAAGATACCGCTACCCTAAATGAGGACCTATTCGATGAAAAAAGATGTGGCATCCAACGCTTATCGGTTATTTTCATTCGGCTTGTTATTCGCTACTACTTTGAATAGACCTGCAACATATTGACATTAAGAATATACCAAACACTACTAAAAGCAATAATCCGAGCTGTAGACTTGCAGGTCACGACGTTCACAGAGTTTTTTTGATGATTCTTTTCGACAAAAGGTCAAGCCTCATAGACGCCTGTACAAGTGGCGCTAGCTAAAGATGATCCGTAGTTTCTGCGCTGGATATTCTATTGGCATTGGCGAAATTTAGGATTTAGGTCGCAGCACCGCTCAATTTTGCTGAATGCCTATCAAGTAAGAACTTATCATAGGGGAAAAAAGAAAAAAAATTTTATCAGCGAAAAACTGCAAAATATACAGCCTTTTGTATAATCATGTTGCTTTTGGCCCTAAATGATGACGAATATGCTGAAAAAGATGGATTAATCCGCTTTGAGACATCATTTTGCTTATGCGCAGCTGACCCCAAAGGTCTTTTGTACTAAATCGTAAAATTATATCAAAGATTATACAACGCCCAAAATTCTATATCAAAGAGTGTATAATTGTATGATTATTCAAATAATTCAATCTAGTATTCATCTCCAAATACTGCGACCAAGTACCTCAAATGTTAGAACACGGCTTTTATGAGACATTAAATATTATAACTACCAAAATAAACCAAAGAAAATATACTTTCAACGTACCGTATAAAAATTCATATACCTATTAATTGAAACGCTTAAATAGATATGCTATGATATTTTTGTATCCTAAAGAATATATATTCATAGAACAGGAGAGATTCATTTGCCCAGATTTTCTCGCATGACCATAATTAGAAAATTGCTCTTCGTGATCTTAGATTTCATAGGATTTATTTTATTATCTTTAATAGCACATTGGTTAGCAGACGAGACCAGTCTGCTATTTACCACCCACTATTACTCCTGGTTGGGTGCATCCTTAGCACTGATGCTCCTGGCTTTTTATTTAGGTGGGCTCTATAGCAGCCTCTGGAAATACGCTGGCGTCTCAGAAACCCTGCGCATCATCTTTGTCACAGTGTCAGTCAACACAGGCATGTACCTCCTATTCGAATATGCAGGAATCGGAATCGACATCAAAGCGAAAATTATCTTTACCCTCCTCTTCATGCTGTGGGCAATCGGGATTCGCCTTTCTTATCGCGTATTGCGCAGCATCAAGATGGAGTATCAGCTGGGTGATTGCGATGGTAATCGGGTTCTACTGGTTGGTGCAGGCGATGCGGGCAAGATTATCCTCGATGAACTAAGACGGCATCAAACGATGGGCAAGGTGGTCGCCATTATTGACGATGACCCCAACAAGTGGTTACAGCGCTTGCAGGGCATTCAAATTGTTGGTGGACGCGAGCTTATCGAGCAGACCTGCAGCCAATACAAAATTGATCAAATCTACGTCGCTATTCCCTCTGCCTCAACTGCAGACTTAGCCTTAGTCATCGATGAATGTCAAAAAGTCGATTGTCCCATTAAAATTATTCCAGGGGTCTATTCACACTTTAATGAACCCTTTACCCTCGACAAACTGCGCGCCATCAAGATCGAAGACTTGCTGCCCAGAGAGTCCGTGGTACATGATCCCCAGGCGGTTGCCTCTATGATTGAAGGTCAAACTCTGATGGTCACAGGCGGCGGGGGCTCTATTGGCTCCGAGCTTTGTCGCCAAATCGCCAAGTACAGTCCCCAAAAAATCATCGTCTTTGACATCTATGAAAACGGGGCCTACGACCTCCAGTCGGAAATCCGTCAAAAATATCCCCAGATGGATCTACGGGTGGTAATTGGATCGGTGCGCGACTATGAGCGTCTTGATGATGTCATCGCTACCTTTAAACCCAACACGATTATCCACGCCGCTGCCCACAAGCATGTGCCCCTTATGGAAGCTTCCCCAGGCGAAGCGGTGAAGAATAACGTCTTCGGCACCCTCAATGTCGCAACGTGTGCTGGGAAAAATAATGTCGAGCACTTTGTCTTAATCTCCACAGATAAAGCCGTCAATCCAACCAGCATCATGGGGGCGACCAAGCGTCTCGCTGAACTCATTGTGCAAAATCTGAGCACCCAATACGACACTTGTTACACAGCTGTTCGCTTTGGTAACGTCCTGGGCAGCCATGGCAGCGTGATTCCGCTCTTCCGCTATCAGATTGAGCAGGGCGGACCCGTCACGGTGACCCATAAAAAGATGATTCGCTATTTTATGACGATTCCCGAAGCCGCAAGCTTAGTCCTGCAAGCGGCGACTCTCGCCAAAACGGGTGAAACCTTTGTTTTAGACATGGGGGAACCCGTTAAGATCGACCATTTGGCCCGCCGCATGATTACGCTAGCTGGATTGAAGCCCGATGTGGATATCGCAGTCAAATATATCGGCTTACGCCCAGGCGAAAAACTTTATGAAGAGTTGTTGGTCGACAAAGAAAAAGCCAACAAAACCAAGCACGAGAAAATTTTTATTGAGAAGCAGGCAGCGACAGACCTTCAGGTTAGCCTGGAACAGATCAAAGCCCTGCGCCGCTGGGTGAACAGCCCCGACCGCTTGGTGCGCGAGATCAAGCAATTGGTCCCCATGATTGACAGCAGCACGCAGGCCGCCGTCGCCGCCGATGCGCCGTCATAAGCATCGTGAATCCTATGAAATGCAGGTAAAGAGATGGAAATAGAACTAAGAGATATAATCAACATATTGCGCAAGTGGCTCCTGATGATTGTGGTGGTCACTGCACTTGCCGGCATTATTGCCGCCTTAGTATCGGTCTACGTGCTCGATGAGATTTACGAGGCTACGTCTGTGATGATCATCAGCTCATCCAAAGAGGTCACCGATGTCTCCGTGATCACCTATAACGAATACAATCTCAACATTAAATTGGTGAACACCTATCGTGAACTCGCCAAGACCGACCGCGTATTGGACCAAGTCATCCAGACCCTCGGTTTGAATATGACACCCGCGGAACTTATGTCTAAGATCAGCGTTTCGTCCGCCGCCGACACGGAGATTATCCGCTTCAGCGTCGAAGACACCGACCCCGCAGTGGCCAGAAACATTGCCAATACCCTGGCTCAAATATTTGTCAGAGAGATTCCCGTACTGGTTAAAATGGACAACGTACAGATTATTGACGAAGCCAAGCTGCCGACCACACCCATTCGGCCCCGTACGCTGATGAACATTGCGATTGCCCTCGTCTTGGGTGCAATGGCCAGCGTAGGAATCGCCTTCCTCAAAGAGTTCCTCGACATGTCCGTGAAAACGGTTGAGCAACTCGTTAGCATCACCGATCTACCCGTACTGGGGACCGTCCCCTATTATAAAGAGAGCGATCAGGGGGTGCTGAAATGAGTCAAGTTGAACGCATGAAACGATTGATTAAGAAAAAGAACACGACCGTCAAGGAAGCCTTCAACAAGATTAAGGTGAATATCGACTATCTCAGTGTCAATAATAGCATCAAATGCTTAGTCGTCACCAGCTCGGCGCCCAACGAAGGCAAGACCTTCCTGACCGGCAATATCGCCAATGCCGTCGCCGCATCGGGCAAAAAGACCCTCTTAATCGACGCCGATATGCGCAAGCCAACGCTCCACAAACTCTTCCAAAAACAGAATGCCTATGGCCTCAGCGAAGTGCTAACGGGGGCCTGTACGATGGCTGAAGTGACCACTGAAACGGGTATCGAAAACTTATCGATCGTGACCGCAGGCCGCACGCCGCCCAATCCGATCGCTTTGATTGACTCTACCCGTATGCAGGTGCTCATCAACGAAATGAAAGAAATTTATGATTATATCGTAATCGATACCCCGCCCGTATTGGCCGTGCCCGATGCGGTGGCCCTGTCGAAATTTGTCGACGGCATCATACTCGTGGCCCGTTTCGGCGTAACCAAATCCTACGATTTGACTCGGTCGCAAGAGGCCCTCAACATGGCCCACGCGCCCCTAGTCGGTTGTATTATGAATGGAGTGACGA
>CAZVAO010000095.1:0-8761 GCA_964625175.1 uncultured Clostridiaceae bacterium | reverse complement strand
GCCGACCCTTGTTATTCTAACCTTGTTATACCGTAGTGGTCGGTCTCCGCGCCGACCCTTTTTTCGCACAATCACACCTTCGGTGAATATTAGGTTCGTAAGCAACCTATGATAAGAGGCTTTCATCCAAATAAAAAAGCCCCGATTTCATGACGAATCGGGGCCATTTATCTAGCATGCTTGTTTACTCTGGGAGGTGTTCGCTTAAGAATTGCTTATAATCAATGTAATTCTTCTTAAGCAACTCCGGTGTATCTAGGCCATAAGGGCACTTACTGCTACACTGGCCGCATTCGATGCAGTCGTTAATCCGTTCCATGCGTTCTTGCCATTCAGGCGTGAGGAAATTCTGGTAAACGGCGCGACGCAACAATAAGGACATCCGAGCCGCTGTATTAATCGGAATATCGACGGGGCATGGCATACAATAGCCACAACCGCGACAGAAGTTGCCAGCCAGCTCTTCCCGATACGTCTCGACTTGCTTGAGAAGTGTATCATCTAAAACAGGGGGTACCGCCTCGTATTGCAAGAACTCATTCAGTTCCCAGTCGTGCTGTATACCCCAGATTGGGAGAACATTCTCGTACTGCCGTAAAAAAGCGAAGGCTGGACGAGCGTCGTTAATCAGACCACCCGCTAGGGCTTTCATCGCAATGACACCGACATCCGCCTCTTTCGCTTTCTGGATCAGCTCGAGATCAGCATCGCTAGAAATAAGGCTAAGTGGGAATTGAATCGTTTCATAGAAACCGCTTTCAACCGCTTCCAAAGCGACTTCAAGACTGTGGGACGTAATCCCAATATGGTGAATCTTCCCCTGTTCTTTAGCCAGCAGCATAGCATCGTAAAGACCGTCGTCACCACCAGGTTGGGGGACAAACTTCTTATTATGTAATTGGTAAAGATCGATGTAATCGGTTTTGAGCAAGGCAAGGCTCGTTTCGAGATGCTCTAATAGCTCTTCTCCTGTGGTGGCGTGAGATTTGCTGGCAATGACAATTTCACTGCGTACGGGTGCCAGAGCATAGCCGATCTTCTCTTCACTATCACTATACATGCGTGCTGTGTCAAAAAAATTAATGCCATGTTCATACGCTTTAATAAATAATTTAGCGCATTCCTCTTTGTCGATACGTTGGATTGGCAGCGCGCCAAAGCCTGTTCGGTTAACAATAAGATCGGTTTTTCCTAATCGCATGGTGTGCATAGGGGGTCCTCCTTTTATTTAAATACTTGATCGATGATGTCTAAGAAATCTTGATTGGTTTGCGTGAGGCGTAAATTCTTGAGAATTTCTTGAACGGTGCTGAAATTGTTGTCATTATTCAAGGAACGGCGTAACTTCCACATAATCTCCAGATTGCTTTCGCTCACTAATAATTCTTCGCGCCTTGTCCCCGATCGCAGAATATCAATCGCGGGATAGATGCGTCGTTCTGCCAGCTTGCGGTCAAGATGCAACTCCATATTGCCTGTCCCCTTGAATTCCTCATAAATGATGTCATCCATGCGGCTTCCTGTGTTGACGAGTGCAGTTGCTAAAATCGTTAAACTGCCACCCTCTTCAATCTTGCGTGCAGATCCAAAGAAGCGTTTCGGCCAATAAAGTGACGCTGGATCCAATCCACCTGAGAGCGTGCGGCCACTGGATGCTACAACAAGATTACTGGCCCGAGCGAGGCGCGTGATGCTATCCAATAAAATGATGACATCGCGACCGTGTTCGACTAAGCGCTTGGCACGTTCATTAACCATTTCAGCAATCTTGAGGTGATTCTCGGGCTTTTCATCAAACGTAGAGGCTAATACCTCACAGCGATTACTCACCGTGCGCTCCATCTCCGTTACTTCCTCAGGTCGCTCATCAATCAAGAGGATAATGAGGTGTGCCTCTGGATGATTCTTCTCGATACTGCGTGCGATATTTTGCAAAATTGTGGTTTTACCCGCCTTAGGGGGCGAAACAATCAGGCCGCGTTGCCCTTTGCCAATGGGGCTGATTAAATCAATCAAACGTGTAGAAATCTCGCGATCCTCGCGTTCCAATGTAAAGCGTTGTATGGGATGAATCGGGGTCAAATTGCGGAAGTCGATGCGCTTCGCAGCACGATCAGGACTATCCCCATTGATGGCCTCAACAAAAAGCAAGGCATAATAACGCTCGCTATCTTTAGGAGGACGCACTTTACCCGCAACGTAGTCACCCGTATGCATGTTGAAGCGGCGAATCTGTGAAGGAGAAACGTAAATATCTTCATTGCTGGGCAGGTAATTGATGGGTCTTAGAAAGCCAAACCCATCCGCCATGATATCCAGAATGCCGCCCGCAAAAATCGAGCCGTCTTTCTCAATCGTGGCTTTGAGGATTTCAAATACCAGCTCTTTACGACGCAAACGAGCATATCCTTCAATATTTAAGCCACTGGCAATAGCAATCAGTTCTTGTATGGTGTTTTTCTCTAATTCTAGGATATGCAAATAGATGACCTCCTGAGGTGAAAAGCGGGGATGGGAAAAAGGCAGGCAGTTGAAAGTAGGGTAAAGAGCGACTGCTGCTTATGAGCAATCGCTCCTAAATGATCAATCACCCAAGATATCCTTTAAGAAAGGCTTCTTGTCGAGAAAATGAGTTGCCTCAATAAAGCGGATGGTACCGGTTTTTGACCGCATAACGAGCGTTGAAGTATCCGCTCCGCCGCCAAAATAACGCACACCAGACAGTGAATCGCCATCGGTAATCCCCGTTGCTGAGAAGATGACATCATCTCCTTTAACTAAGTCCTCGAGTTGTAAGACAACAGAGGTGTCTGGGATTCCCATTTCAGCACAACGGCGATAATCCTCTGCAGAATGGGGGACAAGACGGGCCTGCATATCTCCACCTAAGCATTTGAGGGCAGCAGCCGCCAAAACACCCTCTGGTGCTCCGCCCATACCAATAACCATGTCTACGCCTGTATCGTCTAGGGCTGCTGCAACGGCAGGTGCAACATCGCCATCGGTAATCAGCTTGCAGCGCGCGCCAGCAGCGCGAACCTCTTCAATCAACTCCTGATGGCGGGGGCGATCAAGGATAACAACGGTTAAGTCGCTAATTTCACAGCCCTTACCTTCGGCAAGCGCACAAAGATTATCCTTCACAGGTGCATCGATGTCGATGCGGCCTTTGCCAGCAGGTCCAACACAGATTTTATCCATGTACATATCTGGGGCGTGTAATAAACAGCCAGTAGGGGCCACGGCTAAAACAGCAATGGCGTTCGGCTGCCCTTTAGCCACCAGATTCGTGCCTTCGAGAGGATCTACGGCGATATCAACAGCGCACCCTTCACCAGTTCCCACTTTTTCACCGATATAAAGCATGGGAGCCTCGTCCATTTCGCCTTCGCCAATCACGACGGTTCCTTGGATATCAATTGTGTCAAACATCATTCGCATGGCCTGTACAGCGGCATCGTCTGCGGCTATCTTCTGGCCCTTGCCCATCCAGCGTCCCGCTGAAATGGCGGCTAACTCAGTGACACGAGCTAGCTCTAAAGATAAAATTCGATCCATTATCATCTTCCTTTACTTGTTTGGTCTGTTTTGCCAGTCGGATTCAAATTTAGCGATCCCTTTCGTGGTGAGGGGATGCTGAGTCATCTTAGTCAAGACTGCAAAAGGAATCGTGGCAATATCAGCACCCGCTAACGCCGCAGCAGTGACATGTGCTGGATGGCGGATACTAGCGGCTATAATCTGACAGTCAATTTCGTGAATACAAAATATTGTCGCAATTTCTTCTACTACAGCGATTCCATCATGGCCGATATCGTCTAAACGGCCAATAAATGGACTGACATAGCTTGCTCCAGCCCGAGCGGCCAACAGTGCTTGGTTGGCTGAAAAGATCAAAGTAACATTGGTTTTAATTCCCGCCTGATCAAGCTTGTGCACGGCTTCCAATCCCACTGGAGACATGGGTATTTTAATGACGATATTAGGGTTAATAGCGGCGTATTGATGGGCTTCGGTAACCATGCCATCCACATCAGTGGCAAGCACCTCTGCATTTACTGGACCATCAACAGCCTGGCAGATTGCTTCTAGTAGCTCCATAGGTTCTTGATTCTCGCGAGCTAAAAGTGAAGGATTCGTGGTGACACCACTGACATATCCATAACGACAGGCCTGCTTGATATCAAAAATGTTGGCGGTATCAATAAATATACGCATACTATTTCCCCCTATAATGATCGTTTATTCGTTTAATTAGGCTCTTCCGTTGCTACCGAAGTTGCGAATCTTATGGCGTACAATCTCTTTCATTGCCGTCTTAGCTGGTCCTAAGATTTTGCGCGGATCAAAAACTTCAGGATGAGCAGCAATATACTCATGAACGCCGCGCGTGAAGGCTTGGCGGATATGGGTGTCAATATTCACCTTCGTGATGCCAAGGCTGATGGCTCTGCTCACATCCTCTTCTGAAACCCCTGAAGCCCCGTGTAAAACGAGGGGGGTGTCAATTAAGGCGCGGATGGCAGCCAGCCGCTCAAAATCTAAATCAGGGTCGCCTTTATAAACACCGTGGGCGGTTCCGATGGCTACAGCTAGCGCATCGACATTGGTTTCATTTACAAACTGTAAAGCTTCCGCAGGAACTGTAAAGGTTGCCTCACGCTCTGAAACAGACACATCGTCTTCCGTGCCACCGATTTTCCCCAACTCCGCTTCAACCGTCACCCCCATGGGATGGGCCACTTCAACGACTTTACGGGTTAAAGCAATATTATCAGCTAAGGGATACTTTGAGCCGTCAATCATAACGGAAGTAAATCCCTTGCGGAGACAAAGCATGACTTGCTCGAAATCTGTGCCATGATCCAAATGCATCACAATTGGGATGTCAGCTGTTTTTTCTGCAGCCCTAACCATACCCATGATGTAATCGATACCCGCATATTTTAAAGCACCTTGACTCGCCTGTAAAATAACAGGTGATTTCTCCTCAACAGCGGCCTCGATAATTGCTTGGACAATTTCCATATTGTTGGTATTGAAGGCCCCTACAGCATACTGATTGCGCTGAGCATCTTTTAGTAGCTCTTTCATGGTTACAAACGCCATTTCTCAAATCCCCCTTAAATTTAATGGTTCTACGTTGTTTATTATACAATATTACGCCTTAAAACCCAATTCATTCACCGCTAAATGCACCCTAAATCGTATGAAATCGGTGATAATCTTGAGAATTGGTGCAAAGCCAAATGATGTTTAGCAAGTGGCAAAGTAAAATCTTTAACCATCATAACATGCCACAAACACAGCATATTAATTGGTGTGCGGCAATCACTAACGGATTGAAAGCTTATCGCGCTATCGGAGTGTTCGCCTATCATTTAATAAAGGGATAGTCGCTGGGACTATCCCTTAAAGCTGCTCTTCAAATAGCTTAGTGTACGTTGCCGCTACGCTGGGCTTCTGCGGCAACAGCAGCCGCAACCTTACTGGCAACTTCGGGGTGGAAAACATCAGCAATAATATTTTCAGGTGTCAACTCCTCTTCAGGAATAACACTGGCAATGGCATAAGCAGCCGCAATCTTCATCTCTTGGGTAAAGCGCTTAGCCCGCACATCAAGTGCGCCGCGGAAAATCCCGGGGAAGACTAAGACGTTGTTGATTTGATTAGGGAAGTCAGAGCGGCCGGTTCCTACGACATAAGCACCACCCTTTTTAGCCTCATCTGGGTAAATCTCGGGAGTGGGGTTAGCCATAGCGAAAACAATCGACTTCTCGTTCATCCCTGCAACCATTTCAGCCGTGACTAGATTGCCGCGTGATACACCGATAAAGACATCCGCCCCTTTTAGCGCATCCGTTAAAGTACCAGTAGTTTGTCCTTCTGGGTTAACGATTTTCACCAATTCCTCTTGCATGGGGTTGTTTTCTGGATGATTGGGGACGTAAATCCCGTAAGGGCCGACCAGGCGCATTTTAGTGGCGCCCGAAGCTAAAAGCAGCTGGGCCACAGCACTACCTGCTGCTCCGACGCCATTAAGCACGATGGTGACTTCTGACAATTTTTTTCCAGTCAGTTTAAGTGCGTTAATTAAGGCGGCGAGCACGATTACAGCCGTACCGTGTTGGTCGTCGTGGAAAACGGGAATATCTAAGGCCTCAATGAGTCGTCTCTCAATTTCAAAGCAGCGCGGTGAGGCGATATCCTCTAGATTAATCCCACCGAAAGTAGGGGAAATATTGATGATGGTTTGGACAATTTCATCGACATCTGTGGTGTTGAGGCAAATCGGAATGGCGTCTACATCAGCAAAAGCCTTGAATAAAGCGGCTTTGCCTTCCATTACGGGATAACCACCCACTGGACCCAAGTCCCCTAAACCCAAAATGGCCGTCCCATCCGTTACAATTGCAACAAAGTTTCCACGATTGGTGTATTTAAAAACAGCATCCGGATCCTTGGCAATTACCCGACAGGGTTCAGCGACACCCGGGGTATAGGCTAAAGACAATTCTTCCATATTACTAATTTTGGTTTTCAAAGCAATCTCAATTTTACCGCGATGATCGGCGTGTAATTTCAAGGCGCGTTCATTCAAATCCATAGTAGCCCTCCTAATTTCTTATCTGCGTTCATGTTATCTTAAAACCGTCAGTCAAACAAGCAAATTCGTGATAATGCAGGACATTTTTATTGGAAAGAGAATATTAGAAACAGGTGCAAAAATATAAGTGAGGAAATGTTATATTATGAAAATCATCAAAATGGATGAAATATTCGATCATTATCATGGAACGACGATTGCAGATCCTTTTCGTTGGTTAGAGGATTCTGATTCAGAGGCAACCAATCAATTTATTACCGATCAGTTAGGGGATACCCGACGTTATCTTGACACCCATGAGAACAGAGCGCCAATCAAAGCGCGCATTACGGAGCTGTGGAACTACGAAAAATTTGGTGTGCCTAAGAAGCAAGGGGACTATTTCTACTACCTCTATAATGATGGGATGAAGAATCAGCCCGTTCTATACCGTTCCCAAACCTTAGATGACCATCCAACAGCTGGCCAACTCGTCTTTGATGTTAATGTGCTAGACCGTGCGGGCAAGAAAGCGCTAACTGAGTTTTCGATCAGCCCCGATGGTCAATATATGGCCTATGGTATTTCGGAGAGTGGGAGCGATTGGCAAACCATTTACATTCGGGATTTGATGAGTGGCCTCAATCTCAAGGAAAGCATCACTTGGTGTAAGTTTACGATGCTCCCCTGGCTAGCGGATAGCAGTGGGTTTATGTACAATAATTACCCCGATCCTGCGACGGTTCCAGCGGAGGATACGGGCTGTTATAGCAGGGTCTATCTTCACCGCTTGCACACAGACCCTGCGCAAGATCAACTTTTGATTGAGGATCGTGAAGACAAGAAGAAAACATTCCGCATCCAAGAAGTCACGGATAACAATTACCTGATTGTTAATGTATCTAAAGGATCCGCTTCGGGGAATGAAGTCTGGTTAAAGGGTCTTAACGGCAATACCTGTTTCACCCCCCTCATTACCGTTCCCCAAACCCTATCTATGTATCTGGGGAATCATGAAGATATTTTCTACTTCCTGACCAATATCGATGCCCCACGGCGCAGAGTCGTCGCAATCGACATCAATCAGCCAGCACAAGATGAATGGCAGACAATCATCCCAGAAGGTATGGATGTGATTACCCAAGCGTTGATGACAAAGGGCCATTTTGTCACCGCTGATCTTCACGACGCCTATCATCAGCTACTCATTTATAGCCACTCCGGCCAGTTGATGAAGCGCTTAGAACTGCCAACGATGGGCGCGATCTCCACCTTAAGTGGTAAAGCAGACCGAGATGAGTTCTACTTTGACTTTGCTTCCTATCTCTATCCCAATACCGTATTCAGGGGAGATACTCGTGAGCTCAAATCGACGGTGCTTTGGCGACCGCATCTAGACTTCGACTTTGAACAGTACCAAACCACCCAAGTATTTTATGAATCAAAGGATGGAACGCGAATCCCCATGTTCATTAGTTGCCGCAAGGATCTCGTTTTAAACAGCGATAATCCGACCTTCCTTTATTCATACGGGGGATTCAATATTGCCCGCATCCCAGAGTTCAAGGCACCAGATCTAGTATGGATGGAGCGTGGGGGCATATTCGCAGTCGCTAATCTGCGCGGAGGCAGTGAGTATGGTGAAGAGTGGCATCAGGCTGGGATGTTAGAAAAGAAACAGAACGTCTATGATGATTTCATCGCCGCTGCAGAATACCTGATTGAGCACAACTATACGAGGCGAGAGCGCCTGGCTATTAAGGGACGCAGTAATGGCGGTTTGTTAACGGCGGCATGTATGCTCCAACGGCCAGACCTCTATGGGGCAGTCATCTCCCAAGTTCCTGTTATCGATATGTTCCGCTATCACAAATTTACAGTTGGGCGTTTTTGGGTTCCTGAGTATGGGGATGCCGAAAGCAATGCCGAACACTTCGCGTTTATGTACAAGTATTCGCCACTGCATAATGTGCGTTTTGGGACCGTCTATCCTCCGATCATGATCATGACTGCGAAAACAGACGACCGTGTGGTGCCGATGCACTCTTTGAAATTCGCTGCCACTTTGCAAACCGTCAATGTGGGCCACAACCCCATACTACTGCGTATTGAATTTGGAGCAGGGCATGGAGGCGGTAAACCCACCAGCCTACTGATTGATGAGCAGGCGGATGT
>CAZVAO010000094.1:0-9010 GCA_964625175.1 uncultured Clostridiaceae bacterium | reverse complement strand
AGGGCATCGGCATAAATCTCATCCTCATTGAAACCGTCACCATTCAAATCAAAATTTAAACTGATGTCCGTCGCGATGTTCAGAATACTGATATCGCCTTCCACTAAGGCACTTTTCAAGCCCAGGTTAGTTGCTTGATCAAAGAGGGTCGGAACCAGTAGCTCACGATAGGACCGATCTAAGACACCATTTTCACTTGGCGGCGTGCCGCTAATCATGGCCGCAAAGCCAGCGTTGGTGACGGGTTTGAATACAGTGTTGGCCCTCACCACATTGGGCAAATTAGCGATAAACAAATCGCTATTATGATCCAAAAGATATTGATATTGGCTATAAGAGAACCCATCTACAAAGATAATCAGCACGTCTTGACCTTTCTCTAAATAATAAAGACTGTCGTCATAGGTGTCCATAACAGTATGACTTGGTGGATTAATCATGACACCTTCGATATCTAAAACCAACAGATTATCTTCAGGCACGTAGTAATTAACAGCCCCTTCGACAATATCTAGATATCCTGTGCGGTAATTATATATATAATCGCCTAGGGCCGTCATAACCAAAACGCTATCAATCGGTTCCTCAATTAGGTTTTGAACTGGAATAAGCTTCTTTTGCTTCATCACAGCAACTTCAGTATGTTCATCACTAGATCCCATTGATGAGATACCATCCAGCTTTAAATAGGACTGGTAATTTTGCAGGAGGAGTTCCCCAACGGAGTAATTCGTTGTGGATGTCGGCGTAACGATATTAACACCAAAATCGTATTGCGGCGTTCCCTCTTTTTTGACAACAATCAATTCTGTAATATGCTTGATTTGACTATTAACGGGATGCTTTTCTGAAATGTAGGCCCAGCGCGCTTGGCTGGAATATCCCAGATAGGTATCACTTAAGCTACTGCCGTCTAACTTAATCATAAAGCCATCACTGGCTTTGAGAAAGAGGTCAAACGCTTCATATTTGGGTTCGGTTAGACTGATTAAGGTCGCCGTTGAAATAGCAGGAATAGACTCATCATGATAATCGATTTGTATAAATTCATGTTCTGCTAACAAATCGGTAATATTTCCACTTATTTGACAGTCGCCATTAATCATTAGATCACCAATGGTAACGTGATTATCCCGACATCCGACCAACACAATCATGGCGAGTAGGATAATTATATAAAAGAATTTTTTCAAAACTTACCCACCTCCACTAAATATTGAGCTTCTTAATGCGGCTATATATAGCGTAAGCAATAACCCCACCAAGACCGCCTGAAAGCGCTCCACTTGCCAAACTGAGGATTAAGGGAATTAGCGGCAACCTAAAAAACACTAAATTAGAAAGATAGGTGCCACTTAGATTCGCGATAATTCCTGCAATGAAGAAAGATATTGGGGAGTTAATTTTCTGCCTTGTAATCCAGAAACTCACATCAATCATGAGCCCAGGCAGTATATAAGTGACGAAACTGACAATACCATGGGAACCAAAAGCACCCGTTACGATAACAATAATGGCCTGAGTGGTTGCGATCAGGGTCGCTGCGCCTCGCTTGCCAACTAAACCGGCACCCAAAACAACCCACATCATATAGAACCCGCCCGCAAGAGCTCCGCCAGGGATAAATAATGGACCGGTAATCATATGTACGAGCGGCACAATAATTGGTTTAGTGGCGAGTCCCAAAGCCGCCATTAAAGCAATCACAATCATTTCATAGATGCTAAAATCCTTAGTAAGTCTATTCACGTATCCACCTTCTAATCTCTTATAAGCAAGAAGGGGTCTAATTTATTCAAGGTATCTCAAAAATCCCTTCCGAATTAGAACCCCTTTATAACCCAAGTTAATTTATTTTATGGTAACCTTCGTAACACCCTTCACCCAAGTCGTGGAGAACTCGGTATTTTGCACAAGACGAGGATTCGGTGTAATCGCTTCGCCGCCCTCTTCGACTGCAAATATTGTATCGTCATCGATATCTCCACTATTTATTGTGACATCAAACCCATCATCCGTTGAGAATGTTAAGCTTTCAAACGTATCGACATGTAAAAACGCTAGCACATCAAGGACTTTATATCCTTTCCAGTTCTCAGTGACGGTGCTGTCATTCTTGATGCGATTTGTTTGAAGCTCATAGAGAATAAGTTTGCGCTCAGCTCTGTCCTGATCGAAGTCAAAAGAGCCATCACTGAGACCATCAAATGCGATAATCCAGCCTTCAACAGGTTCCTCACCATCATCCGGTGTAACCGTATCGGCAGCTGCATCACCCTTAGTCACTTCAATCGTTAAGAGGTCTTTAATGCTAGCCGATTTCAGTTCGTCCGAGTCAAATTTCACACTATAGAAACCGTCTGGATGCAAGTAAGCAATGCCGAGTTCTAAGTCAGCATGACGAATGTCAGCACTATACCCATCAGTAGCTGTTAATGTGTAAGTCTCACCTTTTAGTCCCAGCATCGTGAAGACTTCCTCTAATGCTGCTCCAGTATAATCGCCAACTGTACGCTCCGTCAAAGTATCGATTGCATTGGCAAAGGATACAAACATCACATCGCCACAGTCCATTTTCATGATTTGTTTAATCATCATGCCTTTTGGTAAATCTGGCGCGGTAAACATCGGCACATTTTCACCAGTAACCTTGAAGTAACCTGTCATTAAAGTCTCATACAGTTCCGACTTCTCAAATCCATCAGCAGCCATAAACTCAACATTTTCAGGCGCAGTCATCACGTATGCATTATAGAGGTCTGCAACTTTAATCGCTTGATCCGTACTATCATAGTATACATAATCTTCAGTATCTAAACCATTTGCAGCAGTTTCAAACACAACGACTTTATTGGCAGTTGAGGCAGAACCGCTCCCTGCAGAAAAGTTGATTTCCGCAAGATTAGATACGTAATACATCGTGCGCACATCATCTATAGCGACACGTAGGGGTTGCTTTTTATCGTCAAGAAATTGACCATCGTATTCAAAAGCAAGAATGATTTCCCGGTCATGCAACACTTCAGCAGGCACATCAATCGCATACCCATCTCCTGCAATCAGTCGAATCATACTATAATCGGCCTTGCTAACACCGTGCTCAGCTAAAAGTGTTTCTAGCAACACACCACCAGTAACATGATTCGTTTCGACTTCTTCGGCAGATGTTACACCAGTGATGGTTCGATCCACCGACTCCATCGCATAAATATCGTTAAAGGCTACCTCAAATTCGTTAGCTAAGCCTGTAAACCGCAAAGCCCCCTCGTAGCTATAGTCAGCACTTTCCGCAGGATTAGCAGCGGGTTCCGTACACGCCGTTAAAGAAAATACTAGTACCAGCATTAACACGATCGACACACTTCTCAAGATTTTAATTCCCACCATTTGTTCCTCCATAGTTTTCTATACATTTATTCACACCGTCAACGACACTCTGTGAGGAAATCGTTGCACCGGTGACAGCAACCACATCATTTGAATTCTTTTTAGCCATCTTAACCAGCTTAGGCAGAGGATCAATCGGTAGCTGTAAGCGCTCCAAAAACCATTCCTCTGCAATATACCCCCCATAGTCAGGTGTTTCTTCCTGACTGAGAATTATCACGCGTGCGACTTGGTTATTGGTAATTTCTACTGCCATAATTATTGCCGATTGATAGCCAGCTTCTGAGATAATTTGCACCCATGTTTCACCATCTCGGTAAACACGTGTAATATCTCCTGTTTCTGCGGCAGGATTGCGTTCTAAATGCGTATAGCCCTGTTCCTGTAAGACATTCTTGTATGGATCTGCATTTTGACTAATCCAAACTGATCCGACAGCAATAATCAAGATAGCAATAATCAACAGCTTTAATTTTTTCTCTCGCATACATACCTCCAAATAAAAAAAGAATCGACCGAAAGGAAGATTCTCATGACAAAACGAAGTGCATACCGAAATATGTACTTTGTATCTCAATTTCCTTTCCACACTGGGAGGCACAGCCGTTTCCAACTATACCCTATCGGCTCAAACAACTTATACGCCATACTGCGACTTAGCATGAATGAGCTCGGAAACAATTCAATTTTTAACTTTTCTCAACAAAAATATTATATCATAATTTAAGATTGTATAGTACCAAAACTTCATAATCCAGCAGAATTTCTTCATGGAGAAGACCCTCTGCAGAGAGCATCTACTCTTGAATCAAGCCAGACCAAACCTGGCGAATCGCTTCTTCGCCCTCGAAATAAGTGGCACGTTCACCTGCGAATCGGATTTCACGGTCATTTATGATATTAATCTTATTGGAATCTGGGTAGTCGCAGACATCAAATCCACGATTCGTGCACAGATCTAGATATAAGCAAGGTTCGTCTGTGTGATTGTAGAGCTGGTGGGCCCCTGTTGGTCCAACCTCAAAAAACAGCATATCACCAGCGACGGCCTCAGTGATTCCCTCTGGTGTACGGACTTGGACCTTCCCCTTAATAATGATGAAGAGCTCCTCCGCAAAACGGTGATAATGATACGGGAAAGAGAATCGGTCGCTTGGTAAAGAACGTACATTCATGTCGAAGTCTTCTAAACCGGCAAGTGTTGCCAAATTTTTTGAAGCAGACCAACAGAAAGCCTCGACGGGAACCTTCCGTTCTCCAAGCTCTAGTGTATTAAAATTAATGACTTTCATTCTACTTCCCCCATCCTAGAATAACTATACGCTTACTTCTCACACCCACAGTCAATATTTCCAGCTAAGATCTCTTTCCAGTCACCGATGACGTCATGCGTCCAACAATCATCTGCGCCCGCTGCCTCACGCATCGTCAAAGCTAGAATATAACTGAGCTCTTTAACCGTCGCCCCCGCTTCTAAAGCTCCCTTGAAGTGTTTTAGGACACAGGGCTTAGAACGAGCCTTAACGGATAAAGCAAAGCAAATAAACTGATAGGTCTTCTCATCAATCGTTCGCTTATTCTCATAAAGCGCATCCATCTCATCTAACTTCTCAACAAACTCCGGGAAAAATTCCGCTAACATACGCACATTAAACAACCCCTTTTTTTAATTGTAATTTAAGTCTACTATTTGTTCAAGGGCTTTGCATAGATATTCTTTTTAGTTCAAAATCTTTATTGTTTATCTCCCGTAATTAGGTTGAATTTTACTTACAAAATACGGCATCATCCAACCGCTTAGACAACTTGCTCACTCTTAATTTTTTGTAAAACACCCCAATAAAAGATTCCCGATTTGCTGATATGGGCCTCGAGTGTCTTGAGTCCTGTCTCTTTAAGAATATCACTGAAGTCCTTATTCAATCGGCAGCTCTTGGTAAACGTTCTCCAAAAAGGTGCCACTAGATTGAAGAAGTTTCTCAACCCTTGCCTCATAGGTAATCCATGATCGATGTGCAAGAGTAACCCACCTGGCTTCAAAACACGTTCAATCTCCTGCAGGGCTAAATGGTGCTCCTCAATGGAACACAAAACTAATGTCTCCACAACAGTGTCAAACGCGTTGTCTGGAAAGGGCATCTTCGTTGCGTCTCCCGTAACGAATTCAGCAATTCGGGGAGCGCGAGTCCTGATCTGATTGCTAACCGCTTGATCGAGAATGGTATAGCTCTTAATCTTGTCTAACTGATAATACTGCAGATTAGCACCCGTCCCTGCACCAATTTCTAATATTTTTCTATGGGCCTTCGGCATTAAACGACGACGGATTGCTGCTATGCTAATCCGTTCAAGTGGCGCCATAAAGATATCGTAAACGTTCATAAAATCCCTCTTTATTCGATTATTTCGGAGAATATACGTCAATTTTTGAGTCTTTCACAATTTTCACTCTGCAGTAGCAACTAGGTTAAACACCGTAGCACCTCTTGTCCAAAACTCTCAATAATGCTTCTAGTCGATGATTTTGATATCGTTTCTGGAACAGATCTTTGTTGAATCTCAGTAATAAATTCGCTGAAATCATAGATTTTGTAGCGATCGATCCCTCGCTCCATAGCCATCTGCTCAAACATGCTAATCACAATCTCTTGATAGTTCGCAACAACACTTAGTTTGCGTCTTTTTGCGATGCTCGGTAAGATTTTCTCGAACAGCATTCTGTGCGGATCAATTTGATTTAATTTCATAGAATCCCCAATCGCAACAAGGCGATCATGCGGAATCCTTAGCAATGCACTGATGAGTGCCTGTGGTTCAATTATATTTTGTAAGTAGTATTTTTCGCCTTGCAGCCTTCTTAAGACCCGCATAGCATCACAATAACCTAATTTTAGATTCTTCTGGATAGATTTTTTATCAAATAAAAGGGTATTGCCCAGCTTTTCTGAAGGAAATATATTGGTGATGTTGACATCTTGATCTTCAACTTTTCTGATGATCCCTGCCCCTAGGGTTCTGATGGCAATAATATCTTTATAGCCTTTTCTAACCAGTAGATTAATCGGACAATTATCATAAAACCCGCCATCCACATAGTACTTCCCATCAATAGGTTCAATGCGAAAAGCAGGAAAGTTTGCACTTGCCATGAGGTAATCAAACATTTCCCCTTGGGGTATATCCTCTTTATAAAGCTCTAAAGGCTTTAGATCCGTTATGGACACCGTAACAATACCAAAATCCAAGTCAGACTTCCTGATCTTCTCCTCATCAATGATATCATCGAAAACATTCCTCATCTTGGTCGTATCGACTCCCTTATTACCAATAATCGCCTTGAGTCCGTTATAGAGATAACGAATTGCCTGTCCGTCTATTTTTCCATCCATTAATTTATGGATTTCATCTTGATCAATATCATAGAGCATGGACATTTCTACTTTTTCCCACCAAGCATAGCCTAAATGAAAATCGCCCTGGGCAATAACCGCCCCATTCAAAGCCCCGATAGAAGTGCCAACCACGCCATCAAACTGATAGCCTTCTTCGAGTAATGCTTTAACCGCACCCATATGAAAAGCGCCTTTTGCTCCGCCACCTTCAAGTGCTAAACCTAACATAAAATCACCTCATCATCATAATTCTTGAACATTCTACTTGTTTCGACGTCTCCGTATTTCTCGCGTTAGTCGCTCCCATGCTTCTTCGTATTCCAATAGTTTCATTTTAGGATAGGCGCGTATCATTCTGATGCTGCGTTGAGCTAATTCTTCAAGACGCTGGCTTAATCGACGCTGATACATTTCACTTTGTTCAAATAATTCAAGAATCTCACCTTTGATATCATCAAACTGCTTAAAGCTTTCCTCACGGAAAGTATTCAACGCAGATTGGAATTCTTTAAGTTTACTATTTAATTGAACAAGATGGGTAACCGTATTTTTTAGATCAATCAGCATCAATGTAAAAATCGTAAATGCCAGACTTAATGCCAGTTGCTCTGGCATTCTGCTGATGTAACCGCTTACCATGGGATGAACATATTTCACTAGTAGTGCGGACATAGCGCCAAAAACAACAGATCCTAAGAGAAATATACGCCCTTGCAGATTATAGGGTTCATCCGAATAGTCCCACCACCTAGCTTTGAATAACTTCTCCAAAAGCCATGATGTGAAGAACTCTAAGCCAGATGCAAAGATCATCCCTGAAATAAATAATACGAGCAGGTTCTGGGATCGCCCAGACATAACAAAGACAGAAATCAACGCACCAAATCCGTAAACTGGCAAAACGGGACCCGTCAAGAAGCCCCTATTCACAAGGCGCTTTTCTCTTAATGATACTAAAATTGACTCATATACCCAACCAAAGAAACTGTAGGTAATTAGCCATAAAAACCATTGTGCTAGAATCATTATTCTTCTCCGATATCTTCAACATTTTTATTCCAAACAAATGTAGGCTAGGTAATGATTAACCTCTAGTGTGTCGCCTGGGCGCTGAGCTTATTCATCAAATTCTTACTGCTGTGACTAACCATCTCTAATACTGCACAGTATTTATCAATTAACATGACTACATAAGAGACACGATATTTAGGAAGGTCGATATTCAAAGGCCACATATGTTTGCGTATGATATCTTTTTCGCAGTCATTCAGGTTAAAATACTGACAGGCATTTTGCAGTGCCGTTTTAGCGTGATGAAAGCCATGTAAGCCATGATGCGATCCCCGCACATGCCAATCATACAAGAAAAAGTCGTGAAGTAAGCCACCGCTTGCAGCAGAACGATAGTCAAGGCCGAAAGACTTACTCACCTGATAACTGCGATACGACACGTGGAGACTATGTTCTAGAACAGATACCTTACCATGGTGTACGTAAAGCAATAACTCTTTGACCTTCTGATGGACAATTAAATCACTAATACAATTGAAGTATTCGTGATCAATCATTGAATGATTCATATTTATTTTTTTCAGTAGATGTTCCATCCTTGGTCCTCTATTCCGTTGTCATCGGCAATGTTGCTAAATCAAACATATTGGCTGAAAAATTCTCTTCTCCACCTAACATCATCTGAACGGTTAACCCGTATAGCGTACCGAAAATCATTCTTGCAGTGGATAAGGCTTCTTGGGAATCTTGCATTGGAATCTCTTTTTTTGATCCAACAATTTCTGAATCAATAATTTTGGTTAATTGACTGAACAAATGCTCCATTTTTTGTTTGAATGAGGGAATCCACATCGCCTGCGCCGTGAAATCTACAAATAAACGCAATAATTTCGGGTCGTCTTTGGCGAGGTCCTTAAAGAATTGACTTAGGGCCCCACGCTTTTTTGTTGCACTATTTGTTTGCTTCATCAAGTTTCGCAATTCTGTTAAATAACGATCCGTCATCATATTGATCACTTCAAGAAAAAGCCCCTCTTTGGTTTCAAAATAATAGGTCAATTGAGACAAGGCCGTTCCCGATTGTTTGGCAATATCTCGCATGGATACATTCGCATACCCTCGCTCCCCTAAACAGTCAAAAGCTGTATTCAATATTTTTTCTGGAGTTTTCTTCATAGCTTTCACGATAGACCTCCGATTAGTTCGTACGTTTGTACTAA
>CAZVAO010000093.1:0-9016 GCA_964625175.1 uncultured Clostridiaceae bacterium | reverse complement strand
CATCTTATCTATAATTATAGCCCCTTCCAGTGGTGATGTAAAATATAAGAATCTTTTGAATTTATTGCGCTCGCCAACTTGATTACCTGTGTCAGATAGGCTATCGCGATTCCTTGAAAACCGCTTCAATAACCGAGATTTCCTATGAGGATATGTTTGTGCAAATCGTTTATATGATATTACAAAGATTTTAAAAAGTAGCTCGTGTTCTATAGACCTTCATGTCCCGCTCTAAGCTGTAACAAGAATATTAGGTGGGCTGAGATCCTGATTCGCCATAGTTTTCTAAAAATTGGGGGAATTCGCAGGTTAATCAGCGAAATCCTAGCATATATAGGCCTATAAATTATAAAATCTGTTTAAAAACTGTTTGAATTGAATCTAAATCCATTATGAGTTATAATTAGATACTGTGTTGCATTGATACTAGTAAACTTAGGGGGAATTATGATGTCAAAATCAATATTGAATGCAAATGTAAGAAGTCTAATTGGAAGTGCAGAATCTAAGGCATTAAGAAGAAATAATATAGTACCTGCTATATTATATGGGAATAACATTGAGAATCAGGTTTTAGAGCTAGAGGCAACTGAGGTGAATAAATACCTACATGCTAATGGTATTGGATCGAGTGTTTATCTTCAGATCAATGGTGAAGAAGTCTTTGCTATTATCAAAGATTTCCAACGTGATGTAATGAGCCGCAAACCCATCCACATCGATTTTCAGGCCTTAACGATGGGTGAGAATATTAAAGTGAACGTTCCAGTCCATTATTTGGGCAGAACAAATTTGCAGGATGGATTAATTCTGCAAACATTCATGGACAGTATCGAGATTCAAACTATGCCTAAATATTTAATCGACAAAGTTGAAATTGACCTAACAGATGCGGAACTTGGCGATACCATCCATGTTAGCGACTTGCCACTTATGCAAGATGAGAATATCGAAATTCTGACAGATGCAACGCTGGCTGTCTATGCCATAACCGAACCTACCCGCTTTGTTGAACCAGACGAAGACGAAGACGAGGTCGAAGCTGAAGAACCTGTCATTATTCCTGAGTAGAATAGTTAAATTATTTCATAGGAATAGCGCTGTCGCCCCTATTATTGGGGCGACAGCTTTTATATATAAAATAAAACCAATATAAGACGAGTTTAAGATCATTATTCTCACAGAAGTATCCGAAATGCTCGCTAAACATAGTAATTGATCTAATGAATTGATTGAGATTGTGATAAGATAGCAACGCAATACGATTTGGAATCAACATCACATGTTATTTAGAGGTGGAGAGATGAAGCTTAATAAAGGCACCATGCAAGTCATATTTCTAATTACAATATTTAGTATAGGCATCGGGTTGGTTAGCTTATTCTTTTCTACAGGGGATTATGGATCTGCTATGTTCTTCTCTTATTTCAGTAGCCCGCTTATCGCAGTTCTAAATATTCTGCCGATTGCTTTGTTACTCATCGTCTTCTTATTGGTAACCAATCGATTCTGGGCAAGTTTTTTAATAACATCTATCTTTGTGCTAGTGCCCAGCATCATTAATTTTTATAAAATCCAAATTCGTAATGACCCCTTCGTTATGAAAGATCTTACACTTTTCAGCGAATCCTTAAACATGGGCAATCAATTTACTTTACATTTTAATTGGCCGATCGGGCTAACGATTATTGGCGTCTGCGCTATTACATTCGCAACAAAGAGTCGCGTCAGAGCAAATTTAAACATCAAACTGCGCTTCAAAGCTTTACTGATTGTCCTTATGGTTAGCAGTTTCACAGTCAGCACTCTCTATATGGATCAAGATTTCTATAGCCATATTGAAAACTTTGACTTAATCAATCGGTGGTCGCAAACCCAAGATTTTATCTCAAAGGGCTTCATCTACCCCTTTATTCACAGCTTCAGCTACGCAATTGATCAAAAGCCGGCTAACTATTCCGATTCATTAGCCAAAGAGGTTCTAGGATATTATAGTGATAGCGATATACCCACTGATAAAAAAGTGGATGTCATAGCGATTATGCTCGAAGCCTATAATGATTTTTCTAAATTCAGTGAAGTTGAGTTTTTAGTTGATGTCTATCAGCCTTTAAAGGCACTCAAAAAAGAATCCTACAGCGGTGAATTAACCACTAATATTTTTGCTGGTGAAACCGTTGATACAGAGTGGTCTTTTCTAACAGGCTATACGCATTACCACGGATTCAGAAGGCTGACCAACTCATATGTACATTATTTAGCTTCTCAATGTTACTGTGTGGAGGGTAGTCATCCCTGCTATGAGTGGTTTTACAACCGAGAGAATGTCAATGCCTACTTAGGTTTTGATCACTACTTTTTTTATGAAAACCATTATGCGGCTTTGACGAATAACATCATGGCTAAAGATCAAACGCTCTTTGACGAGATTATACAATTGCATGAAAAGGCGAAGTTGAATCCTGCACCTTATTTCAGCTTCAATGTCACTTACCAGAATCATGGTCCCTACCCCACTACCCATACAGGTGAGCAGCTCTACATTGGGAATGACAACCTAAGCGTTGAATCGTTCAATATACTCAACAACTATTTAGCTGGGATCAATAATACCAATGAGGCACTGGTGAACCTAATTGATCACTACAGAGATCAGGAGGCTACAGTAATCATCCTTTTTGGCGACCATAATCCTTGGCTAGGTGACAACAACACGGTTTATCATGAATTGGGCATTAATGTCGATTTAGAAACCGAAGAAGGCTTCTTTAACTATTACAACACGCCTTATCTTATTTGGGCGAATGATCAAGCGAAAGCCACACTAGACAATGCTTTCATTGGTGAAGGCAACACCATTGGCCCCTATTTTTTGATGAATACATTTTTTAACCTTGCGGGTTATGAAGGGAACGCCTTCATGAAATTATCGAACGCACTAAACGCTCAAACAAACCTGGTGCACCGCGATGATTACTTTATAGTAAATGGTGAATTAGTGCGCGGTCTTGACGGTATATCGAGTGCATTCCTAGAGGATTTTTTGATTGCCCAGTATTATTACAGTCATCATTTCCAATACTTGCTTGAGTAATATTCCCGAAAAAAGAACACCATCGCTGGTGTTCTAAATGTTGAAAGTATTATTATTTTATATAATTTTCAATTCATAGGACATCTCAGCCACTTGCGAGATCGTTTGATAGACGGAGCAATACTCCGTGGCAAGCTTAAAGGACCGCTCAACACCGTTTTCTTTTTGTGGTGCATAAATTTTAGCTTCTACTTTTACCCATTTTAATGTAGTGGGAACCTCAGATCGCTTCTCACCCGAGATGACCATCTCAAATTTCTCAAAGCCAATACGCTTTTTCCTCATAATATCCAAAAATGTGGCGTAGAGGCATGAACACAAGGCGCCAAGTAGCATATCATAAGGTGCCAGTCTGCCTTCTCCTCCTCCGATTTTTGCGATCATTTGTGGTGCAATTAAATCACCTTCGAAACCATTAGTAAACTCAATCTTAACCTCTTGATAAGCCATAAAAACTCGCCCATCCTTTCATTATTAGTCCATATAGGTACAGTCTATTTTTCTACCCAGAATTTTGATGTTTTTTTAACCCACCTCATGTAATCCTGAAACGATCGATCTAAATCATATTGAGGGATATACCCGATATCCTCTTTTAGCCGATCAATTAATAGGGGTGGTCTTTCGATTTCTCCAGGGTCCGCCAATACTTCATAGCTGAATTCAGGATATATTTCCTGCAGCTTTTCGCACCAGTCCTTCACAGTCCAGATATAACCAGAACTTAAATGATAGATATCATAACTATGGTGTTCCGCCATTAAGAGTGCAACGACGGACTTGCCAATTTCTCTACTATAGACCCAATCCTTTACCCCCGCATCCGTTAATTGAATCTTCTCGCCTAAAATAGCTGCTCGCGTTGCCAAGAACTGACCGCTCATGGTATCTCTAAACCCCGAAAACCGTTCCCATGGTCCAAACACCCCACCAATACGTCCAACAACGATATCCATATCAAACATTTCCTTATAGCGAAGTGCCGTTCTTTCAGCAGCAAACTTGGTAATCGCATATAATTCTCTAGGCCTCGGAAACGTATCTGCTTCGTTGATCCATTCTAGATTTTCAATGGCATCTCCATAAACAGAAGCTGAACTGAGATAGACCATTTTCTCAATATTATTTCTTTTTGCAGCTTCTAAAACTTCAACGGTACCCATAAAATTTACCTGAGCAATTAACTTGCTTTGATTTTTTTCTCTCTCTGCTCCTGGCGTTACCACGGCGGCGTGAATAATATTACTCACATCATACGCTTTTATAACCTCATCAAGCTTCCCTTCTTCTAGGATATCCGCTCTGCAAAATAGCACATTACCATTCTTCTCATCAAGGGCTACTCTAACTTCGCTTGGCACTTCATTAATATCAAGCAAAACAACATCTAACCCTGCATCAATGAGTGCTTCTGCGATATTAACACCAATGAAACCAGCTCCGCCTGTTACTAAGACACGCATTGAAACAACCCTTTCTTAGAATAGACTTCTATATAAACGAGTAATATCCCTTCTTTATGATTGATAAAATAAAATTCTATAAACGAACACCGAGGATTACATCAACTATTGAGGATGGCTCCTCTGATCGGTAGCGAATTACTGCTGAAATTAATTCATTCATCTGATAGAATATCGCGTTGCTAATTCGCTTATTAATTCGTTTGTTAATCGGGTGGACCCTCTTTAATATCAGCTTCAAACCAATTATACCTATAGTTGAGTACAAACGATTGTAACAGACACTCGATAAAAGATGATATGTTCATAAAGAACAGGTTATTATATTGGAACATCTCTCGAAATCATAATAATTTTTTTACGCGAATTGTGAAATCAAGTTGAACTAAATAAAAAACCCATAGTGGACCAACGTGTCATATAATTGAATCACCACAAAACAATTATGAACGGAAGGTGCATACTATGAGTTTCCTCAATCATAGACCAGAAAAGAAGAAGAACCAACACTTAAGTTTCGAAGAGCGCGTTTTGATCAAGCACTATATAGATGAGGGGCTAACTCCCTACGCAATCAGCAATAAGCTTGGAAGATCGCGAACCACAATCGGAAATGAAATTGAGCGTGGAACAGTAGAGCAGAGAAAAGGTAAAAAAACATATGAGGTTTATCTGCCGGATGCTGGGCAAGCTGCCTACCAGAGGAACCGTCAGAACTGTGGTAGGAAATACAAGCTGTTAGCCTGTGCTGCGTTCATTATTATAACAATTTTCTCTTATTAAATATTATTCCCTTTTGCCCAAAACTAGGTTCTTGTATGTCTAACTCTTTAACAATTAACTTCGCTTCATGATCACCGGCATCTAATAAGACCTTCCCACCACATGAAATAATACAAGTAGGGGCAGTCGGATAGGTTGATATCGAGTTAGATGACACAAAATACATAACATTTTCAACTGCTCTGGTGATCATATGTGCTCTTATGATGTCACGCCTTTGCTCATTTTTTTCCGAACCCGTATCACACAGAGATAATAAGCATACATCAACATTTTCCAGAAACAGCTCTTTAAAAAGCTCTGGGAATCGAATATCAAAACATATTCTTATACCAATCTTAATCCCATCAACTTCGTATATCCCTTTGTTGGATCCAAATTCAAAATTATCCGTATCCCATCCCCATAAAGCTCGTTTATGATAAATTGGCAGTTCTTCATTTTTTGGACTAATCAATTTAATAGAATTGAATTTTTTATCCTGCTCAACATGTACATAGCCGACAGCTATATACATGTTATGTTTTTTGGATAGTTTATCTATTTCAAATAAAGCTTCTTCTAATTCAGCATAATTAATACTGTCAACATGATCAATTTCAACTGGAGGGTAACCACATAATGAGCATTCAGGAAAAAGCAACACTCTTACATTTTGATTTGATGCTTCCTCAATAAAATACTTTGCTTTTCTTAGATTCTCTGCGATTTGAGAACTAGTCTGAAATTGAACAGTTCCAACTTTTACAACTTTGCTCATAAATAATTACCTCCTTAGTGAACAATATGAATTTTGAATAGTATATCATAATATAAAACGCAATGCGTATACCTGATTGCACTTAAAATGACAAGGATAAAGCGAACTGTTTGTCTAATCTGATGGACACAACACGTCCTTATGGTGATGTGTTGTTACGACCAAAAAATATACGATTAGATCCCCCACTATCCCATACGATGAATATCACGCCAAAATCTCGTTAATAACAAGCCTCCGTCAAAATACTCTTAACCCGCTTAATAATAAAACGACCGTTTAACCATTGTTCAACTACTATTGTGACGATTGCTAAACCAGCAGTAGCTGACATTTTTTGACAAAACAAGTGTAGCTAAACTGGCACATAGTGCTGAAAGAAGCAAATTGACACTTAGCCATTGTCGTGATACATTTATCTTACATAATTATCGGCAAAGGAGGCGCATTGTTATGGGCAGAGGCGGTAAATCAAGCAGCAGAAGCAGTGGCGGTTCTTTTGGTGGCAATCGAAGTAGCGGTGGTCGAAGTGGCGGCTCTTTTGGTCGTAGTCGAAGCAGTAGCTCTTTTGGTACTAGGAGTAATAAAACTGGCAGCTCTTTTAGTCGCAATCGAACCAGTAGTACTTTTAGTACGAGGAGTAACAAAACCGGTGGTTCAGGGGGACTCTTTAGCAGAAGCGATAAAACAAGCCCTTTCCTAAACAATAAAAATACGGGCAGTTCTAATTATGGGAGACCGAATACAATGCGACAAAGAAACGATCGTTCTTACGGCAGTAATACGCCTAGTGGTTGTGGGTGTAGCAGCACAATCATGGTCATGATTATTCTTGCGATTATGATCGTCCTTATCATTGTATTTGCGCTAAACTCAAACTCTAATAGCCCTTCAACCTCAAATACCGATATAACCGTATCTTCAATTCAACGAGAAGCCTTACCCAAAGGTTCCGTCAACGAAACCGATTACTATCGGGATGAATTGGGCTGGATCGGGAATCAAACTCAACTTCTTCAAGGATTAAAATACTTTTATCAAGAAACTGGCGTACAACCCTATCTATTTATTACAGATGAAATCAATGGTTCACATTCACCTTCAACAAGTGACTTAGATGCATTTGCAAATGCCCTCTACGACCAACTTTTCACAGATGAAGCACATCTGCTCTTTGTATTTTTTGAGTATGATGGCGGCTATATGGATCGATATGTGTGTGGTACCCAAGCCAAAACGGTAATTGACACCGAAGCTGCTGATATTTTACTAGACTATATTGATCGATATTACTATGATGATAACCTAACGGATGAAGAATTCTTTAGCAAATCATTCAGTGATGCCGCTGATCGTATCATGACGGTAACTCGTTCACCTTGGATTACTGTTTTCATAATTATTTTCAGTGCAGTCATACTCATCGTCCTTTTCCTTTGGTGGAAGAACATTAAGAAGCAAAAAAACATAGAAGCCAAACAAACTGAAGAAATGCTTAAAACGCCCCTTGAAAAATTTAGTGATTCTGAAGCAAGAGAGCTCGCGAAAAAGTACAGTAATCAAAGCGATAACCAAAAATAATGTTTTTGGTTCAAAAAACAATAAAGGAGAACAAACATGACAGTATTAGAAAGATTCAATGACATCATCAAAGCTAACTTCAATGCACTGCTTGACAAAATGGAAGATCCATCAAAAATGATAGACCAATATCTGCGCGATATGATGGAAGATCTAGCAGATGTCAAGCGTAGTACTGCTGGCGTTATGGCAGAAGAGATGCGCACAAAACGGTCTATGGATGAAAACCAACTGGAAGTCGCAAGATATGCAGACTTTGCTAAAAAAGCACTATTAGCAGGAAACGATGGCGATGCCAAAATATTTATTGCTAAAAAACAAGAGCTAGAGAATATTGGAGCAGGCCTTACGACAGCCTATGCTGCTGCCCATGAGAATGCTTTAAAAATCCGTCAAATGCATGATAAACTCGCGTCTGATATCGAATCACTAAAAGCACGCCGTGAAATGATCAATTCAAAAATTGCTGTGGCGAAAACTCAAGAAACGTTGAATAAGGCGAGTGCTGCAGTAGGCAATATACAAGGCGCAATGAACGCCTTTGGTCGCATGGAAGATAAAGCAGATAAGATGCTCGATGAGTCCAATGCCATGGCCGAATTAAATATGGAGCCAACGGATGACGCTAAAGCTTTAGAGGAAAAATATGCTGCCAAAAGTTCTTTTGCCGTTGATGAAGAGCTCCGCAAAATGAAAGAAGAATTGGGTAAAAAATAATCTAGTCACTCAAATCTCTGTCAAATTGATATTGTAACAAAATAAAACGCTGTAATTATAACCCGAAGAGGTTGTGATTACAGCGTTTTTTCTTGGTGAAGTAGTTGGTTCGGTTTTAGGAGTTAGCGGTTATGAACCAAATCGGAGAACAGCAGAATAATAGCCACTGTTCCTTGGTCAGGTAGTCAGTTGGTCAGTTGGTCAGGGTGAGTATTAACTACTGTTTAACGCGCGCAGCGCATTTAACGGTCGCGCAGCGGCTATTCAACCACTGTTTGACAATTGCTAAGCTATCGCTTGACTATTGCTTGGCTACTGTTCAGCAATTGTTAAAATAGCAATCCCTAACACTTCCTATCGCCTATCGCCTATCCCTTAATAATAAGATTTGTGCTTAACGCGGGCGTCCTCCAACTTTGCTGATTTGCTCGGTCGGGTCAATGGCCTTGCCATCTTCATCTACAATCGTTCCACCGGTATAGGTGACGGCTCCCGTGACATCGACATCGACATCTCCATCGCCACCGCTATAAATCGCAGACACATCGAGGACAATTTCGCCTCCACTAATCACCAGATCACCGTTTGTATCAAGCCCGTCGCCCTGACAGATCACGA
>CAZVAO010000092.1:4297-9108 GCA_964625175.1 uncultured Clostridiaceae bacterium | reverse complement strand
CGAGCATCTCTAAACAGCATATACATCTCAAACGAAACTTTGACCCACTAAAAAAAGGACATCTCAAACGAAAGTTTGACCCACAAAAAAGTTCATTAGGAGGAGCGGAGCGACATCAGAGTTCTGCTACAGGGCAAGCGCATTAAACAGCTGCGAAGCGGCGATTAAACGACGTTCCACAATTGCTGAGCGATAGTGAAGCGATTAATACCGCTTCTTTCCCTTTTTCATCTCAACAAAAAAGCCCCGCATTCGGGGCTTTAATCGAGGCTGATTATAGTTTGTCTTGTCCCATAACAAGTTTTGTAAATGCTTCAACGCCCGCAGCGATGGCATCTTCGTTGGGATTGAAGAGCGGATGATGATTATAGAAGGATTCACGATCGGGGTAGCCTGCACATAGACCGAAGAATGTACCTGGGGCTTTTTGCAGGAAGTAGGAGAAGTCTTCACTGCCACTTAAGGCCTGATCGACAACTAAAACATTCTCTGGTCCTAAAACATCGATTAAATAGTCGGTTGTTTGCTGATTGTTGATCATCATGGGGTAACCAAATTTATATTCAATTTCACTGGTTGCACCCATCGCCTGGCAAATCCCCTCAGTGATACCGACGATTCGTTCATGAAGCAATTGCTGTGTTTCAGCGCTAAAGCTTCTAATCGATAATTTCATCGTTGCTGAGGATGGAATGATATTCGCAACGGTTCCCGAGTTAATGGAGCCAATTGAAACAACCGCTGAATCCATAGGAGAGACATTGCGACTGACAATCGATTGGAGACCCAATCCGACATACATAGCAACAAGGACAGGGTCAACCGCTTTATCTGGAGAAGCACCATGTCCACCTTTACCAATTATGGTAATAACGGCAGAGTCGCTATTCGAGGAGGCAACGCCCTGTTTTACAGAGAATTGACCAGGAAGTCCTATGGGAAAGACGTGTTGACCGAAGACATAATCAACGCCATCCATAGCACCAGCCTCAACCATGGGGAAGGCACCACCGGGTCCTTCCTCTGCGGGTTGAAAGAGAAAACGTACGGTGCCAGGAACTTCTTCACGATGTGCGGCTAGAACGACAGCTGCACCTAATAAGACAGCGGTATGAATATCATGACCACAAGAATGCATGACACCGTCCACGGTCGATTTGAATGATACATCCGCTTCTTCTTGCATCGGTAAAGCATCCATATCAGCACGTAAGGCAACGACCTTTCCGGGTTTACCACCTTTTAGGGTTGCAACGATAGCGGGCATATTTTCAAAACGCTGAACGTCGATATTGTGTTCATGAAGCACTTTGGTGACATAATCGGCCGTTCCCCATTCTTGCATGCCGCGTTCTGGATGAGCGTGGAAGTGGCGACGCCATTTGATGATTTCAGGGGTATATTTCTTAATTGTATCTTTAATCATAGCTTAATCCTCTTTCGTAATGTTTGGATCAAGATAGCGCCAGTCTTTATTTGCAAAGAAGTCGGCTTTTTCTTGTTCCGTTGTTTTTTGGAGTTCGAACTCACAATAATCAATGCCGTGGGCAGGCATGCTGCACACATGGGTCAGTTTATAGTCGGGGTTATACCACATGTATTTAGCTGTATCAATGTAGCAGTAAAGGTTGCCTAATGCTTCCTCGTCAAATTCGCGCCAAACTTGAGCCATCCGACACCCATAGACATGGCGTTTGCCATCTTCTGCAATCTTGGAACCGTCATTCATACCGAACTTAGGTAAGGTTCGGCCTAAGGTATAATTTTCGGGCGTATTGTCTAAGCCTGCCTCGGCAACCTTTGCCTTAACCTGTTCTCCGACCATCTTACCGTAGTGGCTAATTGAATCCAAAATCAACTGACGACCACGTTCTGGCCCCAGCTCCTTCATAATTGTTTTTGCATAGGCGAGGTGCATCATGCCGATGCGTCTGCAGGCCAGCTCTACCTCATGTTCTGCTTCAGATAAAGGGATTAATTGTTCTTGATCGTTCATGTAAGGTCCTCCTCTAAGGTTTACTACTCAATTCGTAATAAAAGGTAAAAATCCTGCAAAGTCTAAAGATTTATGCTGGTGCAGGCTTCACAATAAAAGGTGGACATGTTATACTACCAGCAAAGAGGCGGTTTAAAACAGGTTGATAAGCGGATTATTGGATATATAGTGGTCTATGCTTTGCCAAGGTAGAATGTGAAGGGGTGGTATAATGGGACGTCCGTTGCGAGTACATTATGAGGGTGCGGTTTACCATATTGTTGTGAATGGCGAGCCCCAGCAGGCTGCTTTTGGTGGGGAAGCTGACAAAGAGGACTATTTAGCAATTATCAAGCGCTATAAGTCTAAATACGACTTTAACTTATTTGCCTATGTGCTCTTAGAAAATGAAGCGCATTTATTGATTAAGATTGGTTCAACACCGTTAGCCACGATTATGCAGGCGATTCAGCAGGTTTATACGCGCCATTATAATCAGCGCTATGATCGTATTGGTGCCATTTTTGCTCAGCGCTACCAGGCTGACCTTTGTTTGAATGATGTTGATTTTGTGGAAGCGATTAAGAAAATCCATGAATTACCGACACGGCAAAAACCCTCTTTGGGTTTAGACTATCGCTGGAGTAGCCATAAACAGTTTATGTGGCGGGGGGATATGGCGGACACGGATGAGGCGCTTCAGGTGTTCTCACGTTATAAGAGTATCGCTATTGGAAAGTACAATCAATTTATGCGTCGTCGTTTGAGTGCTGTTGATCGTGAAGCGCTGATGGTCAGTTCGCCAGGTCGCAAATCAATGGTAATTGCACCTCCGGAGCAAAGCAAAGAAAATCCAATTATCGAGTTTCAGGATATTTTAGCAGGCTTAGTCGAAGTCAGCGGCCTCACGGCAGCTGATTTAGTTGTCAACACCAAAATCCCCGCCATAGTGAGTTTGCGACGGATAGCCATCTTACTCGCATGTCAATATACCACAATGAACAAGGTTGATATTGCCCGCGAATTAGGTGTTGGCGCCTCTACAGTCACAAACACCTTGAATGGTCGTTATAAATCAACCGAGGCGTTTGAGGCATTATTACAAAAGGTCGAAACGATTGTATTACAAAGTACCGAGGAAAAATAACGATGATCTCCTATTCTTCTTACCAAGTTGATTTCCCCGATGAACTTGTGGAACATCTTGATCAGTTCAACTATTTGGTCCACTTGCAGGATGACCAAGGTTGGTATCGACATTTACATATTATTGCAGCAATTTGTGATCATCAAGTCATCGGCCATATAGCATTAATCCATCGTAAGTTGTGCTTAACAAATGATCAGGAATTAGCGCGATGTGGTGAAAATTTGACTGAACTATTTGTACAAACATTTCGTGTAAACGATGCTTTTCAAAAAAAGGGAATTGGTAGATCCTTGCAGAAGAGAGCACTTGAATTAGCAAAACAATTGAATTGCTATCAATTAAGATCATGGTCCAGTGTCGATAAGAAAATAAATTATCGTTTGAAACTGGCTATGGGATTTGCTTTTTCTCCAGCAAAAATGACACTTGATAGTGGAAAAGTCATTCATGGCGGGTATTTTGTTATGAGAACGTCCGAATCTTAACTTAGACTAGGCGTATATTGCGACTGGGATATGCTATCTTAGCGGAATATAGAAGAGGAGGTCCTATGGCCCATAGAACTGGAAAATCAGCGTATCAGAGAATGGCCGAGCGATTGAATCGCTTTCCTCAAGGGGTCGTACCTTCTGAGCTGTTATATAAGATCCTCAGGGAACTCATGAGTGAGAACGAAGCATCGTTAGTTGCGCTATTACCCATCAAGCCATTTTCTGTGGCAACCGCTGCGCAGTGCTGGAAAATGGATCAACTGGCGGCACGCAAAATCCTCGAGGAGTTGGCCAGCCGCGCTATTCTTTTTGATATTGAGACAGAGGATGGCGGCCAGTTATTTCTCTTACCTCCGCCCATGATTGGTTTTTTTGAATTTTCGATGATGCGCGTGCGAGGCGATGTGAATCAAAAGGTTTTAGCGGAACTCTTTCATCAATATGTGGTGGCAGAAGATGATTTCATTCTAAATTTAATTCGTCACGTGGAAACCCCCTTCGGGCGGGCGTTTGTCAATGAGCCGCTACTCAATGAAGAAATCTTACACAGAGACAGTTCACTATTAGTGCTCGATTATGAAAGAACGAGTTATGTGATTGAGAGTGCGCCGACCATTGGGGTCAGTATGTGCTATTGTCGCCATGTCAAGATGCATCTAGGTGAAGCCTGTGATGCGCCTTTAGATATTTGCTTAACGTTTGGAACTTCAGCTCAATCACTCATTAAGCATGGCTATGCGCGCCAAATCGAAAAAGCAGAGTGTTACGATCTGTTGGATTTGGCCTATGACCACAACCTTGTTCAATTCGGAGAGAATGCTCAAAGGGAGATTGGCTTTATCTGTAATTGTTGTAAGTGCTGTTGTGAGGCGATGCATGCTGCCCGCAAGTTTGGAATCTTGAATCCTATTTTGACAACAAATTATATTCCTGAAATCAACGATGATCAGTGCAATGCCTGTGGCTTATGCGCAGCGGTATGCCCAGTGGATGCACTCAAGGTAACCGCTGATGAAGAGGGACGCAAGCATTTGACGTTTGATGCACAAGTGTGTTTGGGGTGTGGGGTGTGTGTACGGCGCTGCAATCGTGAGGGTATTCGGTTAAAGCAACGTGCGGATCGGGTGATTTCTCCTGTGGATACGGTTCATCGTACGGTTTTGATGGCGATTGAACGCGGAACATTGCAACATTT
>CAZVAO010000092.1:0-4197 GCA_964625175.1 uncultured Clostridiaceae bacterium | reverse complement strand
ATACGGTTCATCGTACGGTTTTGATGGCGATTGAACGCGGAACATTGCAACATTTGATTTTTGACAATCAGGCCCATCTCAATCACCGGGCGATGGCGGCAATCCTCGGTGTGATTCTAAAATTGCCGGGGGTCAAACAGTTTATGGCCAGTGAGCAGCTTAAATCACGCTATCTGCTCAAGATGATTGAAAAACTGAATAAATGATACAAATAGGGGATTGCGATATGGCAATCCCCTACTAATTAAATTTATAAGAATTGATTCTCTGGGCAAATGGTAGCGAATACTACTTGCTCGCACCCCAAGCCAAATCGATTTCTTGTTTGAGTTGTACAATAACTTCGGGAACAGTTGACATTTTATTGACCCGATAGGCATTGCTACCGACGAAGATGAGACCCTCATCCATGTTGCCCTTAACAGCGTTGATCAAGGCCTTGGAGATGCAATAAGGGGCTGTTGCCGGGTTACAACCATGTAGGCAGCGATAACAACGGGTGATTTTTTCTTTCGAATCGGTAATCTGCTGAATGAATTTATTGTTAATCGCACGACCAGGCATACCCACTGGGCTCTTAATGATCGTGATATCTTCTTCTTTACAATCGATGTAGGCTTCTTTGAACGCCTCTGCTGCATCACATTCTGCGGTAGCGACAAAACGCGTTGACATTTGCACGGCATCAGCGCCTGCTTGGAGATGTTCAACGATATCCGCCCCTGTAAAAATCCCCCCAGCTGCAATGACGGGGATTTTGACATTGTATTGTTCGCTAAAAGGTTTTAAGGCTTGAATGACATCGGAGACCAAGTCTTTAAGTAATGGCTTATTCTCACCCAGTAAGACATCCTCCTTAAATCCTAAATGTCCTCCCGCCATGGTTCCTTCTACAATAACCATATCTGGAAGACGATTATAGTGTTTAGACCAATACTTTGTGATGAGCTTTGCTGCTTTGCCCGAAGAAACAATAGGGGCGATCATCGTCTTGCTACCCGCTACCAATTCTGGTAGTTTAGTTGGCAAGCCAGCGCCACTAATAATGATATCGATGCCTTCCGCAACAGCGGTTTTGACCATTTCAGCGTAATTGTTCATTGCGACCAGAAAGTTGACACCGAGGATGCCTGCTGGAGCGAGTTCACGGGCCTGTTTGATTTTTCTAGCAAGGGCCTGCTTGTCAATCTCTACTTGATTTGCAAAGTAGTTGGGCTCAGAAAAGCCAATACCAACTCCCGAGATCACGCCAATCCCGCCTTCTTTGGCTATGGCAGCGGCTAACCTAGGGCCAGATATGCCGACACCCATGCCTCCCAAAACAATTGGTAGCGTGGCGGTTAGGTCTCCTATTTTCAACGAAGGTAATTTCATAGTGGTAATCCTTTCAAGTTCAAATACTTTGATTTACAAAGCATTTTCCCATTTTAACATAAGAACCGTTAAAATATGATATTAAGATGCTTTTAACACGAAACTTTTACATTTAATTTCGCGCATTTGAATTATGAGAGAAATTATTGCTATTCTTGCGTAAGGTGTTACAATAATCTAGTAATGATTGATAAAATATCGATCAATGGACATGGATCGATGAACGACAGTTGTACCGACTGGAGTGGGTCGTTTGATCTTGCTACAGATCTGCAACCTATAAAGGAGCCCTTAAAATGTACTTGATTACCGCAAAAACTAAAATAAATAGAGAAGTCGAAGCGATGACGATTGAGGCACCATATGTGGCACGTCATTGTCAGGCTGGACAATTCATTATTCTACGGGTCGATGAAAACGACGCACGTATTCCTTTAACAATCGCGGAATTCGATCGAGATGCCCAAACGATTACGATTATCTATCAGATTGTAGGCTCGAGCACACAATTGCTAAGTGAAAAACAAATAGGGGATCATCTCGAAGATGTTGTTGGCCCGCTTGGGCGGCCACTAGATATCGGGAATCCCCGCAGGATACTTGGCATTGGTGGAGGAGTCGGTATAGCCGCTCTATTTCCCCAGATAAAAAAATATGCAGAAGATGGTGCGATCGTCGATGCAATTCTAGGAGCTCGGAACAAGGATTTTATTATTCTTGCAAAAGAAATAGGTCAATTTAGCGAGACAATTTATTATATGACGGATGATGGATCGTTGGGTGGAAAAGGGTATGTGACGGACGCACTCGCTGCGTTGGGAAAAACGGTGCATAACTATGATCATATTATTGCCGTTGGGCCACTGCCTATGATGCGAGCCGTGGTTGAGATGATGAGACCCTATGATATACCAGTTTCCGTATCACTCAATTCGCTGATGATTGATGGAACAGGCATGTGTGGCTCTTGTCGGGTTACAATCGATGGTGAGATGAAGTTTGCCTGTGTCGATGGACCAGATTTTGACGGATACTTAGTAGATTTTGACGAGTGTATGAATCGTCAAGGGATGTATTTAGAAGAAGAGCATCAATGTCGCATTGGATTGCGAGGCCGCCATAATGACTAATATGAGTAAAACGCGCACCCCTATGAAAGAGCAAGACTCTTTGGAGCGGAGCCGTAATTTTTCTGAGGTGGCTTTAGGCTATACACTGGAAGAGGCGATATCTGAGGCGCAGCGATGTTTAAATTGTCGGCACAGGGCTTGCGTTACAGGCTGTCCCGTAAATGTGCCTATCCCTGAATTTATCACAGCGCTCACACAGGGAAATGTGGATCAAGCCTATCAGATCATTACCAATGAAAACAATCTGCCTGCTATTTGTGGGCGAGTATGCCCCCAGGAGAGCCAGTGTGAATTAAAGTGTGTACGGGCTAATACGGGGGAGGCTGTAGCAATCGGGAGATTGGAGCGTTTTGTTGCAGATCATGCGTCAAAGCACTCAGAAATACCCCCTCAAGCAGGTCTTAATCGAGCTATTAAAATTGCTGTTGTAGGGTCAGGGCCTGCTGGATTAACCTGCGCAGCGGAGTTAGCACTTTTGGGGTATCAGGTCACCGTTTTTGAAGCTTTGCACGCATTTGGCGGGGTTTTAACCTATGGCATTCCTGAATTTCGACTTCCAAAGGCAATTGTCAATGCGGAAATTGACCGCCTCAAGCAACTGGGTGTTGGTTTCGAGAAGAATGTCGTGATTGGTCGATCCTTGACGATTTCCGAGTTATTTGAGGCAGAAGACTATCGTGCGGTCTTTATTGGCACAGGAGCAGGTGCACCTAAATTTATGAAAATTCCTGGAGAAAATCTAAACGGCGTTTATTCAGCTAATGAATTTTTGACGCGCGTCAATTTGATGGGCGCTATCCCCCAGAGCACAAGTGCGACACCGATTAAAATCGGAAACTCCGTTGCTGTTGTTGGTGGGGGAAATGTAGCCGTTGATGCCGCTCGCACGGCCTTGCGCCTGGGAGCGCAAGAGGTCAAGATTGTTTATCGCAGGAGTATGATGGAACTACCCGCACGTGCTGAAGAAATAGCCCATGCTGTTGAAGAAGGGATTGTTTTCAAAATCCTCAACCAACCCATTGAGATTGTGGGAGAAAAAGGTTTCGTTAAAACACTGATTTGTCAGCAGATGGAGCTGGGCACACCAGATGCTTCTGGTCGCCGGCGTCCTGTTCCTGTTAGGGGAGAAATAAATGAAATTTCGGTGGATACGGTGATTATCGCAATTGGCCAATCCCCGAATCCTTTAATTCTGCAAACCACAACAGGGATCAAGGCAACTTCATGGGGCGGAATCATTGTTAATGAGGAAACAATGGAAACGTCTCTGGCTGGTGTTTACGCCGGTGGGGATGCGGTTACTGGAGCGGCTACTGTTATTTCAGCTATGGGAGCGGGTAAAAGAGCGGCAAAGGCGATTAGCGGTTATTTAATGAAATCATAGAGGGTTATTAAAAAAGATTTGTAAATAAGAGGTAACACCTCTAATGAATTAGTGGTGTTTTACTTTATAATATGGAAAAGTGTATAATAAAGATTACACGGCAAAGTAGAGCGGACTGTTTGCTGTGATACACGCAGCCTCAAGATCTCAAAGGTATGAGGTGTTATCGTTGATGATGAAAATTTAAGAAGTTTCATAATTATAAAATAGATAGGTACGGTTAACCAAGGAGGTTTTCTTGTGAACAGCAATTTTAGAATGGGGCTGGATATTGGATCCACCACAGTCAAAGCTGTTGTACTGGATGTC
>CAZVAO010000091.1:0-9278 GCA_964625175.1 uncultured Clostridiaceae bacterium | reverse complement strand
AGATGTTTTGCATCTTAGGGGAGGTTTTGCTATGGAATTACTAGCACCAGCCGGCAGTATGGAATCGCTTAAAGCAGCAATTTATGCAGGGGCAGACGCCGTTTATCTGGGCGGGCAACTATTTAATGCCCGCGAGCGTGCCGCTAATTTTACATTTGAAGAATTGCGGGAAGGCGTGCAGCTTGCCCATGATTACCGTGTTCGCATTTATATAACCGTTAATATCCTCACACATGACCACGAATTAGAGCAGATTGCGGATTATCTGATTCAATTAGCAGATTGTGGGGTGGATGCATTCATCATTCAAGATCTTGGAGTCGCTCAGCTCGCTCGAACACTGACACCACAGATTGAACTTCATGCGAGTACCCAGATGACCGTACACGCTACTGCTACCTTGCCACTTTTGATTCACCACGGTTTTAAGCGCGTTGTCTTGGCGCGTGAGGTGACGGTAGAGGAAATCGCTCATATGCATAAGGAATATCCTGAAATTGGGTTGGAGGCCTTTGCGCATGGGGCACTATGCTATGCCTATTCAGGGCAATGCCTAATGAGCAGTATGATTGGGGGACGTTCTGGAAATCGTGGGGCCTGTGCTGGTCCTTGCCGTTTGCCTTATACGCTTAATCGTTCACAGGTACCCTATGATACGCAGCCTTATTTAATGAGTCCCAAAGATCTCTGTTTAATCGACGATTTAGCCCCGCTGCAAGAGGCAGGGGTGGCCGCCATTAAAATCGAAGGGCGGCTTAAACGTCCTGAATATGTATATACCGTTGTATCACATTATCGCCAAGCGCTCGATCGGCAAAGGGGAGCGGATCAGGAGGATGTACGGGCAGACCTGGCTCAAGCCTTCAACAGAGGTTTCACGAGAGGACTAATTCTAGGCGAGCGCGATTCCCAAATGATGGGGAACGAACAACCGGATAATCGAGGGCTTGTCGTCGCTAAGGTCATTGGCTATGATGAGCGTCGCAGAACAGTGGCGGTGCAAACGAGTCAAGCACTACTCAAAGGTGACGTGCTGGCCTGGCGTGTCAACGACGACCACGGCACCTATAAAGTTGAACGCGATGTAGCAGCTGGTCATGTCGTGAATTGGCGGGCCGCTCCTATTGGCAAAGGAACGCCAGTCAACCGAGTCGTAAGTATAGAGCAGCTACAACGCGCCCATCAAGGATTACGTCGTTCTCCAGCAAAGTTCCCATTAGGCATGGTGGCACGCTTAGTGCTTGGAGAACCGCTTGAATTAACGGCCAAATTCGAAGACATATCAATTACAATTAAGGGAAACTACCCCTTGCCCGAAGCTGAAAAGCGGCCAGCAGATGAGGCTTATGTTTGTCGCCAATTAGGTAAGCTCGGCAATACACTCTGGTATTTAGCGGAATGTGAAGTGATCATTGAGGGAAATGTTTTAGCGCCAGCCTCTGAGCTCAATGACTGTCGTCGTCGTTTAATGGAAGAACTCTTAATGGCACATCGCAAAATAGTTAATCCAATCGTGCAGCCGCCACTTTCGGAATACCAATTGCCGGTCGTACAATCACGTGCAACACAACACCCATTACTCGCCGTTGCAGTAAGCAACTATTCAGAAGCAGCGGCGGCTATAAGTGAAGGCGCTGATCTCATTTATTGGGGAAGTCCACAGTGGCAGCATTTCTCCGATCACGAGGCCCAACAGCTGATTGGTTTTGGCAGCGAGCGTGTGGTCTGGCGTTTACCGCGCATTAGTAAAGATAGCGATTTAGCCAGTCTAGAGCAGACTGCCCATAAACTGATAGCATTAGGCTTTTCCCAAGTCATGGTCGATAACCTCGGTCAAATGGCGTTTCTTAAGAAATTCCCCGAGTTAAAGCAGATTAGTGGCGCTGGGATACCGGTTTTTAACCGCGAAACGGCTGCTTTTTTGGCGGCGGAAGGTGTGGAACGCTTAACGCTGTCGCCTGAATTAAACTATCAGCAATTGCTACGCCTTTCTCAAAATACGAGCCATCCGTTGGAGCTGGTTGTCCATGGTGCCCAGCTAATGATGGTACATGAGCTCTGTATACTTAAGGGAGCGGGGCTTTGTAGTGGTAACAGCACAATCTGCAAAGATGATCACTGGGAGCTCGTCGATCGGCTCTCATACCGCTTCCCACTAGCTTTTGATGCGAATCATCGTTCTTACGTCTATAACAGCAGAGAGCTATCTCTCTTGGACAGGCTAGAACCCCTAGATCGGCTGCAGGTGGGTGTTTGGAGGCTCGAATTAGCTGGACGCAACAGTGAGGTTGTAGGTGCAGTAACTGCCGCGTACCGCCGTGGTATTGAAGCTCTCAAAGCTGGTCTAGAATTCGATTGGCAAAGTGAAGCAGACCGATTGGCGCCCTTTAATCCAGAGGGGGTCACCCACGGTCATTACGCACGCGGTGTATAAGAGAGCCCATTGAATAATTTAGTGATGACATTCTAGATAACAAAAGGTTATAATAAAAATATAATGATTACTGCATAATGAGGAGTGATTTGTCGTGGCAACTAAAATCTTGGTCGTTGAGGATGAACAACTGATTGCTGAAATGATTCAATTTAATCTGGAAAAGGAAGGGTACGAGGTTGTTGTGGCTGCAGATGGGATCTCGGCCATCCAACAGGTGGAGATTTTCAAGCCGGACTTAATTCTTTTAGATATTATGTTGCCTGGATTGAATGGTTTTGAGGTCTGTCGTCAGGTGCGCAAGAGTCATACAACCCCAATTATTATGCTCACCGCCAAAGAGACGGAAACAGACAAGGTCCAAGGTCTACAACTTGGTGCCGATGATTACGTGACCAAGCCTTTCAATTCTCAAGAATTAATGGCACGCGTACATGCCCAATTGCGGCGCGCCCAAATATTCAATGGGGATGCCCCTCTCGCAGCTGAGCAAATTGAGTGTGGGGATTTAAGGATTAATATGGAGAAATACGAGGTCTTCCTCAAAGGAGAGTTGCTACCGCTCACAATTAGAGAATTTGAATTGTTGAGCTTCTTAGTAATCAATCCCGGGAAAGTATATTCTCGTGCAGATCTTCTAGCCGGTGTATGGGGCTATAAAGAATTCTATGGCGACGAGCGTACGGTCGATGTGACCATTCGGCGCCTGCGCGAGAAAATTGAAGAAGTGCCCGGCAATCCTCGTTATATTATTACCAAACGGGGTGTTGGCTATATGTTTAGGGATCAATAGTTATGCCTAAAATTGCGAATGGACTTAAAACGAAAAGTATTCAGTGGCGATTGGTATTCATTTATGTGTTAGTAATCGTGGTGGTCATGCAGGCGGTGAGTATCTACTTAATATCAGATATTAGCAGTATGCTTGAGAATAGTTTTGAAGAATCAATTGCCAAAACCGCTGCACTATTAGTCGATAAATTGGTGGATCGACTTGATGATACCGAGTATATGAATGGGATTGTCGGGGATGAGGAACGCTATCAGCGGCCCAATAAAGATTATAGTGAAGGGGAGATTAAAGACTACGGGATCTATGTTTTAGATGCCGATTCTAAGGTGATCTACGGATCAGATGATATGGAATTTTGGGTCGATGACCTGATTATTGCGACTGCGCCAGAGGGCGTCACCTATCAGGGATCGATCCGCACTAATACAGACACCAATACGCGCTATCAAAGCTCCTGTATGAAAATTGTTGGTGATGACGGTAAGACCCAGGGGTATGTCTATATTGTCGCAGCTATGGAAGATCAAGTATACAGTAAGGTGAATGATATAAGGCGCACTTTATTGATGGGCACAGGGATTACCTTAGTAATCGCACTTGCGCTTAGCTTAATGCTGGCTCAAACCATTACCCGCCCAATCGTGGACCTTACCTATCGGGCTGCAGAAATTGCGCGCGGGAACTTTTCCCAGCAAATTGACGTGGCATCGGACGATGAAATCGGCCAATTAGGCAATATGTTTAACTCTATGGCCAGCCAATTGAGTCAAACCCTTGGCGAAATATCCAATGAGAAGAGTAAGATGGATGCCATCTTTACTTATATGAGCAATGGTGTGATTGCCTTTGATACAGCTGGAGAATTAATTCACATTAACCCCAGAGCGAAGGAATTGCTCGTATTACCTGAAGGTGATCAGCAAGTATCTCTGGTGGATCTGATTGATCGATTAGCGATTGATGATATTGGTGCGATGGTAAAATCCAATAGGCTCAGTATCCGAGAGGTCACATTGCCCTCTGCTGAAGGACGAATCATTCGTATCCAACAGGCACCCTTCCAGCGGGAAGAGCGCCTCAATGGGGTCATTATGGTGCTGGAAGATATTACGGAGCAGCAAAAGCTGGAGCGCATGCGCAGCGAGTTTTTGGCAAATGTATCTCATGAGCTCAAAACACCCTTAACAAATATTCAAATCAGGGTTCATGCCCTTCAAGACTATTTGGAAGAACGCGAAATGACGCCGCCCCAACTGCTCCATGCTGTAAATGCGGGTTGGCGGATCCTCGATTATACACCAGAACAGGTGAAGGCGACGTTACCAACGGATGCGCTAGATACCTATGACTTAACGCTGCCACAGTTGCGTGACCTATATCAATGGCAAATTTCAGAAATCCAACGTAAAATGCTACCGGTCATTGAGGCAGAGACCACGCGTATGAATAAGCTAGTTCATGATCTCTTACAATTATCCCAACTTGATTCAGATCAAATCGAATTGAATAAGCGGAGTTTTATGATGCAGGAATTGGTAGAGGAAGTTGTTGAGCGAATGCAAACAACAGCCAAGAAAAAGCAGAGCACCATCGAATTAAATGTTGCAGAACCTTGCGTTCCGATTGTTGCTGATCATGATGCGATCGAGCAAGTTGTCGTCAATATTATCAGTAACGCAATCAAATATTCACCGAACCACAGCAAGGTGGTCGTTGACCTTACCCAAGACAGTCAGTTTGTTTGGGTGAACATTAAAGATAACGGGATTGGAATTCCTGCCCAAGATTTGCCACGCATTTTCGAGCGTTTTTATCGGGTTGACAAGGCACGCTCACGCCAATTAGGTGGGACGGGGCTTGGTTTAGCGATAGCCAAACAAATTATTGAGGCTCACGGTGGGGCAATTGATATCCATAGTGAACTTGGTCAGGGAACCGACGTGCGCTTCTCCATCCCCAAGCAAGAAGTTGGGTAGGCCTATGGAAAGGTTAAAATCGATGGCACTGATTATGCTGGTGGTCTTGAGTGTAGGCTTATCCTATGTTTTACTATCCGATATGCAGCAGTACGAGGCATTACCCGCTTGGTTTACAGAATTACCTCAGATTACGCCTATTCCTGGGGAGGAACTTGAACCAGCAGAGTTAATGGCTGCAGTTCTAAAACCCGAGCGTATGGTTAAACATCAAATACTGCGTCACGACCTGTTCGCTTTAACGGACAATGTATATGCCAGATCAGTTTGGAGTGCGATCAGCACTTCTTTAGTGGGAGATTACACTTTGACAGCGGTTCCATTGGCGGAATGGATCGCATTGACAAAGCAAAATAGTTTTGAATTTATGTTTGCAGGGAGTTATAACTTAAATTTAATTATCCCCGGTGTCGAGGCAAGCACTATTGAAATAGACCGGATCATCCTAACTGCGGATGCTAATCCCCAATTAATGGTGCGTTCGGTGCTACGTGACACGGTATACGCGGTCGAATTCACAGAAGCGGTTTTTGCCCAACTCGACATCGCGACGATTACGGCTGAAGATGACGACGCGGGTTGGCAAGTCTATGATGCAGGGGCTAATGATGAGATTATGGATGGGGTCTACTTACCACTGAACTTTATTGATCGTTACGGCAGGTATTTCCCAGAAGTTTTAATTACTGCTAATACCTATAGCAGCGATGATTGGTTGGGCTTGTTTTTTGCTGAGCCCAGTTTGGCACGTCAGGTGGCCCTGAGCAACAATCAATACCACTATACCTTCGGGCAAATACTCTTGAGCTTAGCCTATAGCGAAGCACCCCATTTGGAATATTCCTATACGCCACTTCCAGGGGATAACACTGAAGATCGCACAATGGAGGCAGCCCTACAAGAGGGAACGGTCTTTATTGCCCAACATAACCCCGAAAACTGGCCTACTTTTAAGAATAATATTCGGCTCACTTCATTTGGAAGCAGTGAAGCCACAGAAGGGAAGTATCAGCTGACCTATGAAACCTATGTTACTTCACTCCCTTATAGCGTACCAATCATTAGCACCGATCCCGCTTTTACCGTCGTCTTTGATCAAGGTGTTGTGACGAAATGCCAGCGCCAGATTTGGGAATTTGGGCGACTCAACTACTTGCCGAAGATTTCAATAGATGCTCCAGAAGCGATTGAGCGACTTTCGCAGGACAAGTGGAAAACCGATATGGAAACGAACCCTTACGCTAATTTTGCGATCTCTGCCTTTCAAGCTTACTTGAGTGATGATTATCGGATTAGTGATGTGCAATTAATCTATTTTACAGAGCAAGGTCTCGATAGTAAACAATTTGTATCACCCCACTGGCGCATTGTTTTAGGCAACGGTGCGGGGGATCTTCAATATTTTCTAATTAACGCTATGACCGGCTATGTTCCTGCTAGTTATTTTGCGGATCCCCAGTAAAGGAGTTCATTATGGATTGGTCACGTGCTAAATCAATATTAATCACAGCATTCCTGATTCTTAATGTTTTCTTAATTGTGCAAATATTCGGACAACAGGAAGCGCGTATTCCTGTCAGTGAATACCAAGAGATTAATAGCACCATCATCAAATTGCTAGAGGATCGTTATCAGGTCAGTGTTAGCTATAATGAGCTGCCCACGACGGTCCCCAAAGTTCAGACGCTGATTAGCTGGCAAGATATCAATGAAGAAGACGTTATTGCAGCGTTTTGGCCAGGTCAGGCCGTAGAAGATCGGGGCGATAGTCTATATTTGCTGGATGATGAGTTTATCCAGTTCACAGGAGAGCGGTATACGTATTGGAGCAATAATTTGACTAAATATCGCATCGATGAGGCGAGCAACATTTTTGAGCATATTGAATTGGCAAGCCAAGATGCAGGTTACATTTACCTCTTTGCAACTAGTGTCAGATTGTATTTTACGGATCTTTTAGGGATTTCCTTTGACGACTGGGTGCTTGATAATATCGCAGTTGTTACGGAGAATGAGATCAATTATTACGACTTGTACTTCGTTCAGAATATTGGGCTCCCACTTTATGATGCAGGAAGTTCAACACAGGTGAGAGTGGATTTTGAGGGTCGAGTGTGTGGTGTTAAACGATCTGTAATTAAAGTTGAACAGCGAGAGCAATCACTCTGGAGTCAGATTCGCGAGAAATTAGCTCTTCCAGCGACGCGAACGATTATCACTTCGGCTGAGGCACTGCTCTCATTGGCGAGCCAAGCTCAGTTCGAGGCGGGGAGTGCCATCATCGATATCAAGCTAGCCTACTATGGCTTAGGAACAGCAATTGAGGCTACAGAAGATTCCCCTGCGGTTTGGCAGGTCACGCCCGTTTATAGTATTAAAGTGAAAGCGCCCGATGGTAGCGGTCGTTCCTATTTCATTAACCCTTACACGGGTAAACTTGTAGAATAAATCGGCCCAAGAATTAGGGAATAGGCGTTTATTATAGGCGAATTTCATTGTTGTTTAAGTAAAAAATGTAAAAAAAATATACCCAACCCCTAAAGTATGTTAGAATAGGTTTTGGATATGAATAAGTAACAATAGATAATCATAGCTGTGTCTAGCTATGATTATCATGCAATATAAATGATTGTCGTTAAACGTAATGGAGGAATAATAGTGGCTAGTAAACTTATAATAAATGGCGGGAAAAGACTTGCAGGGGATATCAGTGTTGGGGGAGCAAAAAATGCAGCATTACCTATCCTACCAGCGACGCTCTTGGCGGGGGAAGTCTGTATTCTTGAAAACGTACCAGGCATCGCAGATGTAAAGAGTTTTCAAAAAATACTGATCGAGATTGGGGCAGAGGTGGAAGCGCTTGATGCCCATACTTTGCGAATCGACACACGTGAGATTAAAGACTGGCGTTGCCTATCGCCTAAGATGAGTAGTTTTAGGGCTTCATATTATGTACTTGGCGCACTTTTGGCGCGTTTCTCCAAGGCTCAGGCACTATTGCCAGGCGGGTGTGATATTGGTTTGAGGCCTATTGATCAGCACATAAAAGGGTTTGAGGCATTAGGGGCAACCGTTTCAATTGATAAAGGAATCATCACCGTTGAGGCTGAGAAATTAGTGGGTACAACCATTTACATGGATATTACCAGTGTTGGTGCAACGATTAACATTATGTTAGCTGCTTCTGGGGCTGAGGGAACGACTGTGATTGAAAATGCAGCGCGAGAACCCGAGGTTGTCGATGTCGCTAACTTCCTTAATGGAATCGGCGTTCGCGTCCGGGGCGCAGGTACGGGTACCATTCGCATTACGGGTAATCAATACCGCACTGGGATTACACATCCAGTCATCCCTGACCGCATTGAGGCGGGAACGTGGTTGGCCATGGCTGCTGCTGTCAACAGCGATATTAAAGTTTGCAACATTATCCCCGTTCATACTGAAGCTGTCGTTGCTAAGTTACGGGAGATGGGCGCCCATATTGAAGAGGGTGTAGATTACGTGCGCGTCATCAGCAATGGCAATTTGAAAAGTGTCGATATCAAGACGCTTCCTTACCCAGGTTTGCCCACTGACATGCAGTCCCAAATCACCATTGCCTTACTCAAAGCACATGGCGTAGGTACTATAATTGAAAACATTTTTGATAATCGATTCCGTTACGTTAATGAGTTGCAGAACATGGGCGTAGATATCAAGGTCAATGGGAATATCGCCATGATTCATGGGCCGCAACAAATGCGGGGCGCAACGGTGCACGCAACGGATTTACGGTGTGCTGCAGCATTAGTCATCGCTGGGTTGTGCGCTGAGGGTGAGACGATCATTGAGGATGTTTATCATCTTGATCGCGGGTATGAAAATGTTGTTGAAAAGCTGAGTGCCCTCGGGGCGGATATCCGCCGTGTGGATTGCATATAAATACCAAAAAGCAGCAGGCTGCCCATTAGGGCGGCCTTTTTTTTGTTTAATAACATTCAGCCTCGAAACACCGGGGACGGTTCGGCCTGTTTCACTTTCGAAACACCGGGGACGGTTCTCCTGTTACACAATTGAAACAAAGGAACCGAGATGT
>CAZVAO010000090.1:7721-9361 GCA_964625175.1 uncultured Clostridiaceae bacterium | reverse complement strand
AAGGGTTATCATAGCAAGGCATTTATGGTATAATTAGAAGTGGAAATTGCCGCGTTAGGTGAGGTTCCTGTATGGATATATGCTACTACCCGGAAACATCGAGAGATGCCAATGGGTGAACAGGTATTGCCGAACGTAAGGCTTTACTTAATGTAGCTGGTTACGGCCAAAGCTGTACAGTGCTAAAGCTCAACGGGTGAATAGTAAGCACTTCTCAAGCGCCTAGCACAGGTGTTTCTATTTGAGTATGGAATGCTTCCTTCACTTGTTGGGGGAAGTTATTTTTATTGATGCATTAAATTGATTAACTAGGAGGTGAGGGCATGGATAGTGACCCTGGGAATTCTGAAAGATATCTGACGTATCCTTTGAAGTTAAACGGCCATGTTACTCACATACCTATAAACAGGGTTCGTTAAACTTCTCTCTTTCCTTGAAAGGAGTGAACAAAATGTTGAAATTTTTTAAATCAGTAGGTAAAGAACTAACCGAACAGACCACCTTTGAAAATGGCAGCTGGATTCATATGGTGAATCCCTCGAATCAAGAGATTGAGCAGATTGCCTATTTGGGCGTGGACATCGACTTTCTGAGAGCGGCCCTTGATGAAGAGGAACGGTCTCATATTGATACCGACAATGGGCAAGTCTTAGTCATTATTGACATTCCTGTTATGAGTATTGAAATGGAAGACTTCCACACCACTATCCCGCTTGGTATTATATTGTTTGAACAAGGTGTGGTGACGGTTTGTTTGGATGATCACACGTTTCTCAATGATTTTATCGAAAGACGGGCACGCAATTTTGATACCACGCTTCGCTATCGGTTTGTGCTGCAGATTTTATTGCGCGCATCCACTCGCTATCTTTTCTATCTAAAACGGATTGACAAGGCGAGCAGTGTGACAGAGCAAGAGTTGCACAAATCCTTGAAGAATAGTGAACTCATTGAACTACTTAAATTAGAAAAGTCACTCGTTTATTTTTCAACTTCCCTAAAGGCCAATGAGGTCGTTTTGGAACGTTTGCGCCGCATGGCAGCCTTTCGCAAATATGAAGAAGATGCGGAGTTACTGGATGATGTCATTATTGAGAATAAACAGGCAATTGAGATGGCCAACATTTATAGCAGCATTCTCAGTGGAACAATGGATGCTTTTGCCTCTGTCATCTCCAACAATTTGAATATGGTGATGAAGTTCTTGGCCTCTGTGACCATCGTTTTGGCGATCCCAACCATTGTATTTAGTTTCTATGGGATGAATATTGCACTGCCATTTCAGGATCATCCGTCCGCTTATTTAATGACGATTGGACTAACGATAGCTTTTTCGGGGATTTCTATATATGCCCTCCTAAAAAAGAAAATGTTTTAGAATTTCATAAATGGGCGATTACGGCGTTACTGCACAAAATCCTTATTCGACCTACCACATGTAGGTCATCATTGCGGATTTTGCTGGTGCCTTGAACTCGCCGCATTTCTGAAATTCTAAAAATGCTGGTATAGTATGAACGCTCATATGACGTACCACAAGAAAAAACGGTGCTTGCTAGGGCGATGCACCGTTTTAAGCTTGAAAGGGCGATTACGGCGTTACTGCACAAAATCCTTATTCGACCTACCACATGTAGGTC
>CAZVAO010000090.1:0-7621 GCA_964625175.1 uncultured Clostridiaceae bacterium | reverse complement strand
TATGAACGCTCATATGACGTACCACAAGAAAAAACGGTGCTTGCTAGGGCGATGCGCCGTTTTAAGTTTGAACGAAGATGGTTAATTGTGTCCGACTGTAATCGTGTTGCCGGATAGGTAAGGCTTACTTCAGGTGCGTCGAACGAGTTAAGGTTAGGCGATTAGCCACTAACTACGATTCATTCAGTTAGCATCTAGCAAAAATACACTAAAATTTGATTTTGTGGGATAGCTTTGGCTTCATTATAGCGAAATTATTTGTGATAATAATCAAAAAAGCTACCATTATAATGAAATAAACGATACAATTACAATAGTGATTTAAAAAATAGGAGGGATGAGTATGGCAGAGGTTACACCGCAAGAGAGAACTAGAATAATGACTCGAGCAGCAATTGTTTATGCTATGTCCCTAACTATATTTGGGTTTATTGCGGATACTCCCTTGAACGTGGTCCAAGGATTATTCAATATCATCTCGCAACCGGATATCTTGATCACAGACTATTTTGGTATCGGTGGATTTGGGGCACCATTTGTCAATTCGGGAATATTAACGTTAATTTTTATCCTAATGCTAAAAAAGATGCAGGTTAGTTTTAGTGGGGCAACACTAGCGGCGTTATTTACGATTTCTGGATTCGCCTTCTTTGGAAAAAATCTGTTTAATGTATGGTTGATTGTGCTTGGTGTTTACATTTATGCACGTGTTCAAAAAGAGAAATTCACGCGCTACATCTATGTAGCCTTGTTTGGCACTGCACTAGGCCCATTGGTCAGTGAGGTATTGTTTGCGACTTCATTTAGCTTTCCCGTCAGACTGGTATTAGCTGTTGTAGTCGGCGTGGTAGCAGGGTATATATTACCACCACTCTCTACCCACATGTTGCGGTTTCATGGTGGTTTTGATCTCTATAATGTTGGCTTTACAGCTGGAATCATTGGAACTGTTTTTATTTCAGTCTTCAAATCTTATGGTTTTATTTCTACACCACGGCTTATTTGGACAACGGAGTATAGTATTTCTCTAAGTGTGTTTTTTGGGTTGATGTTTCTAGTGATGCTTGGATACGGTTATTATCTAAATAATCGATCGTTTAAGGGTCTCAAGGCGATTTATGAGTACTCTGGCCGTATGGTAACCGATTTCGTCATCTTAGAGGGGTTTGGGCCCACACTGATTAATATGGGAATCAACGGTTTAGTCGCAATTGCTTACATTCATTTAGCAGGCGGTGTTTTGAACGGTCCGACGCTTGCTGGCGTTTTAACCATCGTTGGATTTTCTGCTTTTGGTAAGCACCTGCGTAATATTCTGCCGATTTTTCTGGGAATATTTATTGGCTCTTTGACTAAAATCTGGGCACTTAATGATCCAGCCATTCTATTGGCAGCGCTGTTTGGCACAGGGTTGGCGCCAGTTGCAGGTGAATATGGTTGGCTATATGGTATGTTAGCAGCCTATTTGCACTCTTCTGTTGTTCTCAACGTCGGTGTCTTGCACGGCGGTGTGAACCTTTACAATAATGGATTTGCAGCCGGGATTGTGGCGGCATTTATCGTTCCAATAATCGATGCACTTAGAAAGGATGAAGACTAATGAAGCACGCTAATAAAAGAGTCGGGAAAATAGTTGATGAGTTATTTACTTTTTTCTTAAATATTGGAGCAAAAAATATCACGATTAATTATCAAGATCAAGATCTTTATCATGCCATTAACCTCGATTGTGATCGTCCTAAAGGGAAAGAAAAAGAGTTGGCAAAATTGAAGAAGTATTTGAAGTGTGAAAAATCCGAAGAGATGGAAGAATTTTTCTGGGAATTAGCAGGAGAAAGTGACGTTGATACTGAAATCACGATTGTCGGGATGATGTGTGATGAAAAAAAGCTCAGTATTACTGATGATCGGATCGAAATTAAACTGAAGCGTTATAAGTAATGAGTGGAGTATTTAACAAGATGACAGGTCAAAAACAAATTGATCAAAAGATAACCGTTAGTTTGCGAGAAATCACACAAGATACGGTGCGTCAAATTTTAAAATTAGATGTTAGTGAAGCACAGAAAAAATATGTTGCCTCCAATGCAGTTTCGATAGCCCAGGCCTATTTCGAACCAAATGCCTGGTTTAGGGCAATCTATGCGGATGCTACACCAGTGGGTTTTCTGATGCTAGCCCTCAATCGGGCAAAAGGAATCTGTTACCTTTGGCGCTTTATGATTGATGAGCGTTATCAGGGTTTAGGCTACGGGAGACGCGCCTTACACCTGGCAATTGATTATGCGAGAGAAGCGACTGATGCTGAGATTATTACTGGATCTTATTCACCTGGTGAGCATAGTGCAGCCAGTTTTTATCATAAATTTGGTTTTTGGGAGACCGGAGAAATTGATGAGGGCGAAGTGGTTATCAAATATAAACTGAGATAAAAATGCGAGAGCGACGGGTTGAACCTGGCGCTCTCACTTGAGTAGGTGAACTCGGAGTATGGAGAATTTATCACAAAATATCAAGAAGAACTACCTATACATTTTCCTGAGAAGTTTCAATTTGGCCGATGGCATCTGGATGCTCTACTTGGTTAATGTCAAGGGCTTTTCACTCTATCAGGCAGGGCTATTAGAAGCTATCTTTCATGTCACCAGCATCTTGATGGAGATTCCAACGGGAGCAGTCGCGGACATTTGGGGCCGTAAAATAAGCCGGGCAGCGGGTCGGATTGCAGCAGTAGGTTCTGCTCTCATGATGATTGGTATGCAGGGATTTAGTGGGATCGCGTTGGCGTTTGTTTTATCAGCGCTCTCCTTCAATTTGGAGTCTGGAGCAGGTCAGGCTTTAATTTATGATACCTTAAAACTATTGGGCCGTGAAGAAGAGTTTGCAAAGCTAGTAGGATATAATGAACTGATCGCCCAAATAGCCATTATTGGCGGTTTAACAGCGGGTGCTTGGCTGGCGGGCTATAATTATAACTATGCTTATGTCGGGGTCATCGTCTTGGGCATTTTGGCTACTGTCCAGACGTTGCGTTTAAGGGAACCAGAACTTGATGACTCTGAGGAAGATACAGAAGTCAATAATTGGCGAACGTTTCGTAACAAGATTAAGGATAGCCTGAGAGTCGTTAAATCAAATAAGACTATTCTCTATTATATGCTCCTTTTCGAGTCGCTAGGGGCGACTATTACGAGTGTGAAGTTTTATTTACAAAACTATTTGGCAGACATGGGATATAATCTTGTGTACATCGGATTGACTTTGTCTTTGGCAGCAGTGATTAGCGCACTATTTGCCACGCAAACCTATCGGCTAGAAAACGCAGTGGGTGAACGGCGGATGGTTCAGCTCTTGCCCATTGTTTGTGCAGCTTTGCTTTGGGGCTTTAGCCTTACATCAATCCCTATTGTATTCTTTATCCTATTGATGGGTATAGATGCAGTCGCTTGGGTCGTTTTCAGTAAATATCTAAATGCGATGATCCCGAGCAATCGGCGAGCAACCATACTATCTATGAGTTCGATGGTTTTTAGTGTTTTTATGATCATTATCTTTCCACTGGTCGGTGCTATGGGCGACCAATTCGGGTTGGCTTTGACATTTAGAGGCTTGGCCGGGGGCACGACCCTTATTGCTTTGGTTAATTATTTTAAGAAACCTGTAAAAATTAAAGGCTAGCAGGTAGTCAGACCCAGTTTGTTTCTGACTGCTGAATGGTTAGTGTTTTTACAATATAAAGAGAGGGCATCGCGTGGTAACGTGGTGCTCTTGTTGATTATGTATAAGGGTTAGGGGATGGGCGCTCTTAGTTAGGTGCTAGGCATTAGGATTTAGGTGCTAGACGTTGGGGGTTCGGGTTTTGTAGGGACCAACCAATACATCCTTTACAGATTTGAGTCAATACATCCTTTAAACATTGGTGCATATTTAGATGAGAAACCAAACGGAGGTGATCATCTAATGCCATGGAAGGAGAGTCTGAAAATGGATCAAAGGTATCAATTTGTGAATGGGTCTAAAAGAGGTGTACAGTCACGCAGAACTACGCAATCATTTATAACCACCTTAAAAAAGCATAATTCCTAAATTAAAATTTGACCCGCTAAATACTATAAAACGCATTGCATACGAACATATGTTTGTATTATAATAGAATTATCAAACAAAGTGATTGGCTTTGGTGGAAAAAGAGGGGATAACATGCTTGTATTTCATATCGATGTCAATTCGGCCTATTTGAGTTGGGAAGCCGCCTATCGCTTGCAACATGGCGAGCCCCTTGATTTGCGCACGGTTCCAGCAGTCGTTGGGGGTAGTGAGAAAAATCGGCATGGCATCGTTTTAGCAAAATCCATTCCCGCCAAGAAGTATGGGATTAAGACGGGGGAGCCCTTAGTACAGGCCCGTCGGAAATGCCCTCATCTTTTGACTGTGCCACCGCGCTATGGCTTATACATGAAAGCGAGTAATCTACTTTTTCAAGTTTTGCAGGAATATTCACCCTATATCCAACGCTTCTCTGTAGACGAGTGTTTCCTGGATTATACGCGTCAAGGAACGGCAGAACAGGCTTTGGCGGTGGCGCACAACATTCGGCAGCGCGTAAAGAATGAGTTGGGATTTACCGTCAATATTGGAGTGGCAAACAATAAGCTACTGGCAAAAATGGCATCCGATTTTCAAAAACCAGATCATGTGCATACCTTATTTCCCGATGAGGTGGAAACGAAGATGTGGCCTCTGCCAGTCGGTGATCTCTTCATGGTCGGTCGAGCGACTTTGCGCAAATTGCTAGGAATGGGAATCACGACAATCGGTGAATTGGCTCAGACCGACGAACGGTTTCTGCGCGCTCACTTCAAAAGTCATGGGGGTGTCATCTGGCGCTATGCCAATGGGCTCGATGATACCATTGTCCATGTTGGCGATTACCTACCTCATAGGGGGGTGGGGAATGGGACGACCATAGGTTACGACGTCACGGAGCGCCACATTGCGCATATGTATCTTCTGTCTTTAACCGAGAAAGTGGCGATGCGACTACGCGCTGGCGGCCATGTCGCTCAGGTGGTCGCTATTTCTATCAAAAATAATTCACTCATGCGCTATTCACACCAGATGCGCTTATCCGCCCCAACTAATGTCACGAACGATATCTATGAAACCGCGCAAAAGTTATTTGACGACAGTTGGCAGGGGGATCCTATCCGCCACCTGCACGTGAGGGTGTCCGACTTGCGTCCTTGCGATGAAAGTCAACTTCAAATTTTCGAGATCGATCGTCACAGGCAATTGCAGCGCCTAGATCTGACAATTGATCATTTGCGGCAGCGTTACGGCAGTCAGATTATGCAACGAGGGGTATTTGTCAACGGAAAGATTAAGGCCATGGCTGGTGGTGTAGGGGAAGAGGATGACTACAAAATGATGTCTAGCATTCTATAGGGGGAGATGTTGTGAAAATCTTAGCTCGTCCGATCGAAGTATTGGCCCACTATCCTTTGAATGGGGTACCGCGCCCTATGCGCTTTCGGATTGAAAACAAACAACAGGAAATGATGACAGTAAAAATTAATCGAGTGCAAGAGTGCCGCGAGGAGTTGTTGGCGGGGAATAAGATGTATGTGTATGTCTGCTCAAGTATTATTAATGGCGAGGAGCGGCTGATGGAGTTGAAGTATGAGGTTTCTACCTGTCTCTGGTACCTCTTCAAGATATAATTCCAGAAATGGGCGATTTCGCTGTTACTGAGCAAAATCCTTATTCGACGTACCGCATGTACGCCATCATTTCAGATTTTACTTGTGCCTTGAACTCACCACATTTCTGAAATTCTATTGTGATGGGTAGCAAAAACTGCGATTCCGCAGTGCTGAAGTACGGCTCCATTCAAAATGTTGGTGCATATAAAAAAGCATCACACTAAAATGCGATGCTTTTGGGGTTTAATTTAGGTTTTAGAATAAACAGCAAGTTCCATGATAATCCATATAGGCGTGCATTACGTGTCAGATCTTATTGAGGGGTTCCCTTGAGTTGTCATTCAGAGGCGCCGACACAAGCGCTCTGCTACAGGGCAAGCGCATTAAACGGACGCACAGCGGCCATTCAACCAGCACTTAGCAATTGCTTGCCCATCGCTTGACAACTGCTTGACAACTATTCAACCATTTATGGTTGTGTAAGGTACGTCCAAAATCTTAATCGAGTGATCTCCTCACGCTGTCATTCTGAGGAGTGCTTGCGCGACGTGAGAATCTTGATCCGCAGCCATGCTAATTATAAACAATCGCTTGCCAACTGCTTGACAAAGTATTGTTTCACCCAATCAATTGGATTCATACATCCACAGTCTGAAATCTAACCCATGTGCGAAGCACACTTCACGCACGCAGTGCGCTTCATATTGCCGTTAGGCAATCAAACCCCGAACCCCGATCAACTGAAGCCCTAATCCTAAATCGCGTCTTTAAGCTTTGCAGCAAAGGCCTCGAGTTTATGGGTTAGGTCTTGGCTATTAATTTCTTTATTGCTGAGATGGAGATAGCCCTTAAGGGCATCCGCTTCTGTGGCAAAGTTGGATACTCTACTATTGTCACCCGCGGTGGTGATGACCCAAGCGACACTATTTGGCTTATGTGTTGTAATATAGGTGAGCGCTGCTGGGGTAATGTTTCCTGCCCATATAGGGCTACATATGACAATTAAATCATAATTGATGGGCTCATGACGAATCGGCATCAGCTTCGTCATTTTCTTTGTAGCACTTAATCGGCCCCCATTAATAAATCCAAAGATTCCTTTATAACTGCGGCGATCAATCAGTTCTTCACAGTCTGCATCGAGAATCCTAGCAAGTTCTTCGGCTACTTTACGGGTTGTTCCAGTGCGGGTAAAATAGACCACCATGATTCGTTTTGCTTCCATTGGATACACCTCCTAGTTGATACAATCATCCTATGGATATCTCAACTATACACCAAAAATATCACCCTTGTAAAAGAAAAAAAGTTCTCGAATAAAAAGTTTAATAATATGCTATAATTAGTGGTGGTGGTTGTGTTATAATGACCATCTGCAAAGGAGGTTCTATTATGAACGAAGAAAAAAAATGCACTTGCGGTACAGAAGATAATTGCGGCAGTGATTGCGATTGTAACCATAACGAAGAGATGGAATTTGACACTGAAGAAACAGTTGAAATGCTAACGATCACCTTAGAGGACGATAGCGAATTAGAGTGTTATGTGATCATAACCTTTGACCTCAGCGAGAAAAGTTACATTGCTTTATTGCCAGAGGGCACAGACGAAGTCTTGTTATACGCTTATACCGAAGAAGAAGATGGCGAAATTGAACTTGACAACATCGAAGATGATGAAGAGTTTACTGCTGTAGCTGAAGCATTCTACGCCTTGACTGAAGAGGACGATGAGTATGAAGAAGAGGACGAAGAGCCCATTGAGTAATTCTCACTAAACAAGAAAATCCAGTCCCTACTATTGACAATATACAGTTGACGGTAGGGACTGCTTTGGTTTATAATCAACTAGCATGTTCGAATTGCTTACAAAGCTCGCTATCTGTGTTATACGGCTCTTTACACAGCCCATACAATTTA
>CAZVAO010000089.1:0-9418 GCA_964625175.1 uncultured Clostridiaceae bacterium | reverse complement strand
TCTGTTCTTGCATTGAGTAACGGTTCATGTTACAATATCGTGGAATGTCACTATAAGGTTTAACCCCCCAAAAAAATTGAAATGCCTAGCAGGCGGAGGTGTAGAGAATGCCTAATAATAAATCCACAGCTAAAAGAGTTCGTCAAACAGAGAAACGCACAGCGCGCAACAGAGTTGCTCGTTCACAAGTTAAGACCGCTATCCGCCATTTCGATGAGGCCTTAATTGAGGACAAGACAACGGCTGAAAGCAAATTGCGTGAGGCAATGGTTAAAATTGATAAAGCCGCTTCTAAAGGTATTATTCATAAGAATAAAGCAGCCCGTCAGAAGTCTCGCCTAACCAAGAAATTTAACAAAGCTGAGTAATCAAAAACAAAAATCGCCTTGAGTGGCGATTTTTTTGTTTTAAATATTGTCAATATCCACACCTAGCGGCCTTTGACTTGATCCACAAGCTCACTCTTAGAGATACCCAACTGCTTCGCTATACTTGAAAGTGTTCCAGTAGGAATTATATCGCAGTCTTTATGGTAGTGAAAAGTAACAATCTTTAGGCTCCCATCAATAAATCCTATATAGAGGTTTTTACGCTCTCCCTTGGGTGTGAAGTTCCCTTTTCTAAGGAAGCGCTTAAACTCACCGTGACTAACGCCATCAGGCAACTCTCAAAATCTCCTTAACCTTAACAACATCTCCTTCACACAGAATAACCGCACTAATTAGAAATTGTTGAATACCATCAAAAACCACTGAAAACACTTCAATATTTGTCATATAATCTTCAGCAAATTCAATAGCTGCCACTATCATATTCTCCCTAGCGGCTGCCTCAGTTTCGCCTTCACCCATAAACTGAGGGACTAATTCATTATATATTGTATATACCTTCAATTCTTCATCGTACTCAAGAGCATTCTCAATCAAAATACGATCCAAAATATCTTCATACATATTTGAGCTGAGCATATATAAAGATTCCTGTGTGGCTTTGTTCGTTAGCACATTAACTAAACCACTTTTAACATTTTGTTGAATCTCTCTAATTCGCGTGCGTGTCTCATTTACTGTATAAAACAAACTCATTTTAATCAACTCCCTTCAACAATATTGTAACATTTAAAGTACATCTTGTACATGATGTACGCAATGCAATTGGCAATTCAGTTGTCAGTTGTCAGGGGGAGTATGAATGCGGGTTTAGAATATGTCAAAATTGATGACAGCATTCTGGTTTCAAATAAAATCTATCGTTCTAATAGACAATCTGTTACCCATGTCCCCGAACAAAGTGTATACCATGTAGGGCTTTACAAGAGACTCGCCCCTACAATTTTATGTTATAATATAGTAAATACACCGAATATTAAGGAGTTGATGTCGTTGAGTACGAGAGTGCGAAATGCGATTATTGTATTGCTAATAGTAGTCATTATAATATCGCTATTCTTCCTATGGAAGTCCTCAGAGAAGACTACCTATGGGAACGTATTACTTTATAGCAATTTCTCAAAGGCCTATACCATAACAAATTTTTATTTGTTTGATGACTTGCTCGAGAATAATAGACTTAATACCTATGGATCTGTGCTCCTTGAAATGGAGCTTAATCATGTTTCAGACTTGAATAAGTATAATAATTTACTAATTGATAATAATTATTATGGATTTGTCTTATATTTTGCTAGGTTAAATAACTACTTAAGCGATGCTGAAAACAGCTTGTTAGAGAAAGACATTGCTTTTCTCACACAGTGGTATAGCAAGCGACACATTTTCGAAGAAAAACTGACTGTGTTGAACTCAAGCGAATCCATCACTAAAGAGGAAATTGAACAACTGCTATCTGCCTACAGAGACATGTATAGTGATATGGCAGAAGAGCAACGCGCTTATCTAGATGAAGCCTTTGATCGATTCGCAACAGAATAGATATAGTTTGTACCCATTCCATTAATGGGGAATAAATCTTGAATAATAATCAGCAAGCTTCCTCAACAAATCCGAGAAAATAAATCCTTTACTTTTAAAGACTAAACCTGCAGACCGCCGAAGCGTTCCGCAGATTTTCATAATCAAATATTAGAATTTCAACATTGTCGGAAGTTCAAGGCGCAAGCAAAACCTGAAATGATGGCGTACATATAATAGGTCGAATAAACAAACATCCGAGTAATGCAGAAATCTCCCAAATGTGGAGTTCCAATCAGGCTATATTTTCTAAAAGCCATAATTCGAGCCCAAACTTAGGCTCAATCTTTCCCGTTTTAATCTGTTCCTCTGTCACCGCGATTGAGCGCAGCATGGCCTTAATCTCTTCCACAGCAAAATTTCGGCACTGGCTAGCCAACTTAACAGCAACGAATTCTGGCACCCGCAGCTCCCTCATTATGTATTGGGTATTATAATTCGCTTCCAACAAAAGTTTTGCCTTTAACAACAGTCTAATCTGTCGGATAATCATGGCGATAATGCGCAAGGGTGGCTCTCCAACTGCATAAAGCACTTCCAACTCCTGATACCCTTTAGTGAGTTGACGTTGACCAATCGCATCAACAAAGGTAAAAATCTTGGCCTCGAGTGATGGGGAGACCACCTTCTCGATATCCTCTTTACTGATTACGGATGCATTGGCGGTATAATCAAGGACTTTTTGCAGTTCCGATTTAATGTCTTGGAGTGAATTCCCCACTAAATTTAATAGTGCTTCAACAGCCTGCCCTTCAATCCTTTTATGAGCCCGTTTAACCTCACGGTTAATCCAACGGCGCAAATCAACGCTCTTCAGGAACTGGCAGTCCACCACCATGCCTAATTCAACCAGATTCTTATACAACTTCAAACGTCGGTTCGGTTGATTTTGATCAATTAGGAGCAATTTATTATAAGGTGGAAGTTGCTCAACGAGCGTCTGCCAGCGATCCCTCAACTCTTGATTGCTCCAGACCGCTTCAAATCCCTTTACGATTGTAACGCGTTCTAATGCCATCATTGGGGGTGCCCCAAGTGTTTGCAAGAGGAGCCCATGATCATCAGAGGCTGAGCATATTGCTAAGTTTAAACCACTCGCATTTTCTAGGTATTTATTGGTGATTTCCTGCTTCAGATATTCCTCAGGACCATATGCCAGTAGTATTGAGGGCAACCCTTGACGTAATTGCCGCAAAGCGGTTACTCCATTATAAACGGTCATTGCCTGTTCCCTCCTTATTGAGCTAGGTATGCGTGCATTGTGAAATGCTGTCCATCACTATAGCAGACAATTGCACCACTATGATCTGTTCGCCATATGGCCATCCCATATTGTTGGCAACGTGCGACAACCAGCGGGTGGGGATGATTATAGCGATTATTTCTCCCAGCAGATAATATGACACTTTGAGCTTGAACCGATTGTAAGAAAATCTCACTCGAACTGCCCCCGCTCCCATGATGTGCTGCCTTTATTATATCCGAAGAAAGCAAACTACTAAAGTCTCTCACCAATTCTTCTTCAACTTTAGTTGTAATATCCCCTGTAAAAAGGATTGACGTCTGTAAATAGCTAACCCTTACCACTAAAGATGTGTCGTTGTCATCGGGGCGAAGCGGTTTAGCAGGCGGATAGAGGACTTCCATCGCTCCCTCGCTTCCCAAGTTTAACAGATCGCCTCTCTGTAAAACCGAAATCTGGCACCCTTGTCTCTTTAACACAGCAAGCAATTCTATTAAGTGATCATCTTCTGCATAAAGCGCATGGGCACTTAGATAGCATGTTGCTATGGGGAACGCCTTTGCAACACTCAATAGACCCCCAAAATGGTCAATATCGGAATGACTGACCATAATCGCATCAATGCGATTGATGCCTTCATGGCGCAAATATGGGATAATCACATCCTCGCCGTTATCTGTGTAGGCATCGGCCAACCCGCCGTCAATAATCATCGTATAGCCATCTGGCCAGCGCAAGACCGCAGAGTCACCTTGACCCACATCCAGAAAGGTAACCTGGAAATTTTTGCCTACAGAAGTGATATGCAGCACAATCAATGTTATAATCCCAGCAAAACAAATGCCGCGAACAAACCGTTTCTGATTTAAATACTTAGCTGAAACAAGGCCTACTACAAAAAATATGAAAACGGTGATCTCAACCCCTCCCCACGCCCCCACCGCCAACTTTACCCCTGGGATAGACGCCCAAGCATAAGCCATTAGCCGGTTTAGGCGCAATAGTAAAACGAGTGGCCAATGAATGACCCACCGCCATAGGGGAACTAGGTAGAGAATCCCAAGGAGCAGACAGCTATAGGTGAGCGGGACAACTGTCAAATTTGCGGGAATGGCCACTAGAGACAGGTAGCCGAATTGATTAATCACAATTGGCAGCGTTGCTAATTGGGCTGCCAGGGCAGTACAGAGCAATTGTTGCCATTTTCCATGGGATTCGGATCGCAGCGCAGGAAGAATTAGCAGGATCCCCAGTGTCGCACAGCAAGTCAGCTGCCAACCGACATCCCCTAGGGCCATTGGATTAAAGAGAATAATAAATAAGGCTGCCCAGGCCAGAGTATTTAATGATCGTGTGTTAAGAAAATAAGCACGCATGGCAAATGCGACTGTTAACATGATCGCTGCACGTTGAATGGAGAAAGACAGCCCCGTTAGCAAAGCAAACCCCCACACAAAACTAATCGTTACGAGCGTAGCCGATTGCAGTGAAAGACGTGCGAAGTAGAGCAAGAGCAACAAGGTACTTGAAACCAATGTTAGATGCAGGCCAGAAATCACTAACACATGGGATACACCCGCTGTCTGATACGCACGCTTCAGCTCGGGCGATAGCCCCGCACGATCCCCCAAAACCATCGCCGCATAGAGTGGCGCAATATCCGAAGGCAAGTGGCGCTGCAGTGTTTGGATAAGGCTACCACGCCAGCGGCCCGTTAATCCGATTAGTTTGAGATCCTCAAGGCGCGACAAAACCTGATAACTCTTTCCTACCGCCACAATCCCTTTTGTCTTCAAATAAGCACGATAGTCGAATTGGCCAGGATTTGTTGCTTGGTTGGGTATTTCAAGAAATAGGCTGAGCTCCAATTGATTCCCTACTGATAACTGCTGATCCTCCTGCTGATAAACCCGGATGCGCACGGGTGCCCTCAATTGGGTATCATTCACACGCTTGAGCTTAAGATCGGCATATGCTTCAGTCGCAAAATAGACATGTCCTTGGGCTGTGATGGGGGTATTATAGTAGCTGTCTAGCAAATCCCCTGCCTCAAAAAATAGGGCCCCCATAACGAGTAGGCTAGCGGCTGCCAGAAGCCAGATATAGCGTTCTGAGCGACAAAGAACCGCCAAACCAAGTATACCTATACCCAACGCCAAGGCGACTGCCCTAGCAGGTAAATAGCCCTGGCTGACTGCCATCATTAAGAAAACATAAATAGCCAACACAACAGCCTGATGTTCGGCTACTGCGTTGGCTATTATTCGTCGTTTTTGCGAGAAATTATTCGGCATACTGACGGGTGTAAATCACTGCAGCAACAAGGACCGTGAGGGGAATACAACAAATCAAACCGATGCTACCCGCTAAAGAGCGGACAACCTCACTCACAACTAAATCCATATTCAACACCCGCATTAAGGGCATCTCGTAAGCTCTGAATAGCATCAATAGCGGCAAGGAAGTGCCCGCATAGGCTAAGATGAGGGTGTTAACCATTGTGCCCATGACATCACGGCCGATATTCATCCCCGCCTGCCAGAATGCCGCTTTGGTCATGGTGCACCCTTGCTTCCGCATTTCGTAGAGGGCTGACGCAATGGACATACCAATATCCATTATTGCTCCCAAAGCGCCAATAATAATGCCTGCTAGGAGTAATCCACGGAAGTTATAGGCAATCTGTTGGGGTGCATAGGTTAACATTTGGGATTCCTGCATACTCAAACCGGTTAAGTGCCCCCAATTACTAAAGAGCGCAGCCAGAATTCCACCTAGAATGATTCCCCCCGTGGTGCCAATGATTGCAACAAGGCTCTTCTCATTCCACCCAATCACAATAATAAAGGTTGTAGCAATAGCCAATACAGCTACCAATATACTCACTAAGATCGGGTTGACCCCATTGAGTGATAAGGGAACGAGGATCCACCATATAAAAATGATTGTCAATACCAAGGTTAATAGCGACCGTGCCCCTTGCCAGCGCCCAATAAATAGAACGAGAAAAGCAAAGATCGCAATTAAGACGTAAACCATATCCATACGATAAAAATCTTCAACATAGGCATTTTGAATCTCATTGTCGACCACTTCGAGGAGCAGCACGACTTTATCACCTTCTTGGAGAACTAAGTCGAAAGCAGGATTATCGGTGTAGGCATTTTCCACGAGATACTGTTGGCCCTTAAAAGGTCCTTTGGTGATCTCCACCACCACTTCTTCTAGTTTAACAATATAATCTGGATCGGGAGATTCCACCTCTCGAACCGATAGAACGCGCGCTTGAGCACGGCCCTCCTCAAAATCCAAGTATTCATCCTCGGCAAATACAACAAGCGTATTGCCTTGAACCATCATTAACAACACAATAAATAACAGTATTTTACCACTAATCCTCATAGGCTTTCGCTCTACCTCCCTCGCTAGGCTTTCAGTGCGTGTAGACAAGACAGAATCATGATGAAACAGCATCGTCTCAGTTTCTTGCTTCAGTGTTTAATTCTGTTTGCCAGAGGTGCTTAAGTGCTGCATAGACCCATACAGCTGTTTGAGATGATCAAACTCCACCGCATCATAAAATGCAATCGTACCCGATCCAAATCCCTTTGCAACCTCCACAGAATAACGCGCTGCCAATGCGATGTCCACCTCGTGGCTTGCACCCGTGGCACATCCTGCTACGGGAACGGCTGCGGTGATCGCCAAGCCGACAACAGGTGCATCTGTTACTGTGGCTGGTTGGAGAATGCTATTGACATGGTACAACTCATTCCCATAAGGCGTAATGTCCTGGGTGCTTAACGGTAAGATCCGCGCCATCTCTCCACTGACTTGCTCCATCATAGCGACTAAACTCGCACTAATCGGCAGAATATACCCCTCTTTCACAGTGGGTGATATGGCAATCCCTTTGTGGTTGAGAATCCGATTGCCCTTTGTGGTATCGATCGAGATAATCGCATCCATATGCTCATCAATTTCATACTTATTCATCGTTGCCATATCCACTGGGGAATTCATGAAAGGCACTGGCTTATGGGGCTTAGTCGGTGCATCCGGACAAATATGCGTGCGAACAATAACATCACCAGCTAGCACATCCCCGTTAGAATGCATGCGCACCAGCTTCAGTGCCGCTGCAGTAGCAGCTAAAGCGCCATCACCATCAGAAACAAATCCAATTAACTCAGGACGTGCTCCGATGCCACCTAAACGACCGATAATGCCTAAAGTGGGAGCTGTTCCACCGCTTAGTTTTCCGCTGGCACCTGGAATTGTAATCGAGATGAAGTCCGTTGTTCCTTTGTCACCCGCAACAGTAAAAACATCTACATCCTGAGCGCCTTCTTGACGCAGAAAATCAGCAATCTCCAAACCACAAGCAGAAGGTTTGTCAAACAAAGGCACCAAATCGAGAATTTCACGTAATAACATTATGTCTCCTCCTATTGCACAATAATTCTGTCCTTAATTCTAGCATAAGTTGCCTCACCTATCCCACTGACTTTTGTAATATCCTCTATTTTTTCAAATAAAGCAACCGTTTCACGATAATTGATGATATCTTGAGCCTTTACTTCACCGATTCCAGTCAAAGACATTAATTCCTGAACCGTAGCGGAATTAATATCAATTAACTCACTTTCGCCACTAATCGTGAGCTGCGACGTAATATAGTCTGTATGATGTGTGGTGGGTGCTTCTGTACCACTAGCAATAATTTCGGGGATGTGAATGCGGGTACCATCCCTTAGTTTCGCTACAAGATTGAGATCGCTGAGATCCGCATCTGCAGTAGTCCCACCCGCTTGCTCTAGTGCCTCAAACAGACGTACATCAGGACCCAAAGCATAGACACCTGGATTATTGACCGCACCAGAGATATGGATGTAGGCCAACGTACATGCTGTGCTCTCCTCTTCATAAATAAACGCCTGAATGCGTTCTTCTGCTTCATTCAATGCGATTGTTCTCATGTTTAAATCCTCTTGGGTCTCAAGGCACTGCCACAGCAAATATCCATTAAACAGAACACTGAGGATTAATAGCGCCCCCATAATTTTCTGGCTCACCTTTAAACTCTCATACCAGGGACCTACCCAGTCATATAATACCATTTTAATCACTTCTTATTTTAGTTAAATATTACCATTTAAATAAATTTATGTCTACCCTAAGACTTAAATTTCCACACCGCCATTTTTATATTGCTTTTAGATACAATTTTAGGTAAGCTAATAATGCATTTTGTATACAGTCCAAAGGAGGCCCCTCCCATGAGTTTTATACGCAAGAATTTACCAGGTGTGCTTTTCTGTGCTCTATTAGCGTACATCTCTAAATTTCTCACAAACTATATCCCTCTCAACAGCTTAACCATTGGTATTATCCTCGGTATGTTATACTCTAATATCGTTGGATTGCAGAAACCCCTACAGAGTGGTACTAAGTACACGGTTAAAAAACTCTTAAAACTAGGGATTATCTTCCTTGGTGTTTCCTTGGATTTCGTTGCTATTTATGAATCGGGCTTATCGATACTTATGTTAGCGATTACCGTAGTCGTAATCGGAATCTTCATCGCACCGTCCATCGGCAAAGCACTGGGTTTCAATAGTAAACTGGCTACAATGCTCGGTGTCGGCTCATCCATCTGCGGCACATCCGCAGTTGTTGCGGTTGCTCCCGTTATCGAAGCCGATGAAGGCGACACGGCATTAGCAGTTGCTATTATCAGTCTGATGGGTGCAGTTGGTGTTCTCATCTATCCACTGCTCGGTAATGCGATTGGTTTTTCGGATGTACAATACGGCTTTTGGTCAGGGAGTTCTCTTCAGGGTGTCGCTCACGCCTTAGCGGCCGCTGGAGCGCGTAGCGAAATTGCTCTCGAAATGGGTACCATTGTTAAAATGATTCGCGTGGTTTTATTGGCCCCCGTTACTGTTTATCTCAGTTCGAAGTTCTCAACTGCAGCTACCGGTAAGCGCCAGATTAAAATGCCGACTTATGTGTTGTTGTTTATTATTGTTGGGATTATCACATCATTCGGCTTATTCAACTTCACTGTCGGTTCCATGACCATGGCGGCATTATTAAAAACAGCGAGCAAAGAACTCATTCTTTGGGCAATGATTGCTATGGGCTTGGGCGTTAATTTCGCCAAGATCAAAGAAGTTGGGCTGAAGGCTGTTATTGCCACCGC
>CAZVAO010000088.1:0-9555 GCA_964625175.1 uncultured Clostridiaceae bacterium | reverse complement strand
GTATCAAAGGCAAAGACGCCATCACAATTGCGGCTCATGTTTTCCGTAACATTACCGTGCAGGTCCATTGCCAAAAGTAAGGGACGATTGCCAATTAGACATTTAATAGACTCTGCTAAATCTCCTTCGGGGTCGATGACGCCTTCAGCAATCATGGCTCCGTGGACAAAGAGAAGTACGGCGTCGGGATTGTGCGCCGCAATAGGCCCGAGTAGAAGTTCTTTGAGGTGACTGTAAGTAATGGCATCGGTGGGGGCTGAGGGCGTTGCACTCGCAGCAATGGTGGGGATAATTTCCCAGCCATACTTCTGGGCGGAGGCAATATAGGCACCTATTTGCGACTTTGTGCCTGCAAACTTTTCCAAGATTTCATCTCCAACATAATAGGAGCGATCTTTCCAGGCTTGTAGAGGAGTAGGGATTGGTGAAAAAACATTGGTCTCATGGCTAATCATGCCGATAGCTATTCGCTTGTTCATTTCAGATCCTTTCTGGGAAGTCATCGTGTTTTACCTTCCCCTTTGATCACACATTACGGACACCTAAGTTAGAGAGTAGATTAACATCTGCAATTTAGCATATGGGATACTTTCTATAGAAGGTGAGTTAATTCCTTTAGTTTATCTAAATAAAATAATTATTGAATGGGTTGCAGGAAAATATGCATTAATAGCAAATAAATAGAGAATAGAATGGAGGATACACTATGACAATCACAGTTCGCAAAGCAGTTCAATCTGATAAGGCAGGGGTCATATATGCAGAGGGTCAATCTACCCCAAATCTCAGATATTTGGAGAGGTTGTGGGATGATTTTACAAGTGATGACGACGCACCGCTCTACGTCGCTGAGCTTGATGGTAGAATCGTAGGTGTTGGCAAGTTTTCAATTCTTTATGACGGATCTGCCTGGCTGGAGGCTTTACGTGTAGACAAAGATTATCAAGGTATGGGGGCTGGGAAACAAATTTATCAGGCCTATATGGCGCAAGCAAAGCGTTTGGGTGTTCCTGCTGTTCGCATGTATACTGGACTCACGAATGCAGCGAGTGCGGGGCTCGCCCATATTCATGGATTCTATCTAGGTGGAAGCTATCGCGGTTCTGATTTAGCAGTTACTCCTGAGATGGCTGGTAACTCATATGATTTCAGAGAACTCAATGAGGATGAGTCAGTTGCATTTTTCGACCAAATTAAAGAGCGTTGGGCAGGCTACATGGTTCTCAACCGCACCTTCTATCGCATCAATGATGCTTTGGCCCGTGGCCTAGTGCGCGATCATATGGTCTATTATAGTGAGCAATTTGACAGTTACGTTGTAGCAGGTGCTCGTTTTATGCCAGAACGTGGGTTGAATATCGGTGTATACCTTGGCGATTGTGAGAAATGTATTGACTTTGCCGTTGCAAAGGCTCACGATTGGGGCGTTAACAAAATAAGCATTATGTTTCCACCATTCCTTGCTGAGGTTCAAAAAGAGTTAGAAGACCATGGGTTTGTTACTCAAAAGCGCGACTGTATTGTGATGGAGACTGCTAGATAATGTTTGTCGATACGGAATATATCGATATTTTCCAAAATCATTTAGCAGGTCATGCACAACTTGAGGAATTAGCAACGTGCAGAGGCATGCAAGCCATTCAGAAGCATGCAACGCAGACGAGCAATGTGTTTGAGATCGCCCAAATTAAAGATGCTCTTAAGGGGGCAGAGTATGCTGGATATGGCTTGCGCAATTTAAAGCAAAACTTACAGTCTATTCTGGATTTCGTTGGTCAGCTTCCGCTCATCTGGCCTGAGCTCATTGAAGTTGTTGAAAGAGAAGTGAAACGACTCTTTCCATCTTGCGATTTGAGTCAGACCATATTATGCCCAGTAATTGGCTATGATATCGGAATCGGTGTTAATCAGACAATCTGCCTAAATCTCAACAATACTTTGTTTTTAGAGGATTCTGATGAATTTATAGCGCTTGCTATTCATGAAGCAACTCACACCGTATTTGAGCAAATTATTTCGCGGCCAGTTTCGTTTGGGTCGCTGATTGATGCCCAGACTGTTCTTCGATTTGCCGAGTATTTGATTCAGTATGAAGGCGTTGGCTTAATAGCTGCAGCCGGCTATCGCAAAGAGAGAAACCTGCGAAGTGGACCCTTTCCTACGACTCAAGATTATGCAACGAGCCCGGAACGTTTGCAATATTACTTGGAGAATTACCATAACCTTATCAAACAAATTCAATTTGGTGCCAAACCTGGTGAGCTACTTGAGCTCATCTTTAATGGGGAACGACTGGTGCATCGTTTAGGCTATGATCTCTTTGCTCGGATTGAGCAGGAGGAAGGCTTTGAAGCGGTTCGCAGCGCGGCACAGATGCCAATAGAGATCTTTACAAATAGGTACCTTAGGCATAACCCATGGTTCGTAGAACCATTCCCAGAAGTCGAAATGGATCCTGACGAATAAAGGACTAATACGTAAAAAGCCTTTACCCGCATCAATTGATGCGGGTAAAGGCTTTTTAAAGAAAAGTACCTCACGGTATTACAATAAGACGATCTAAATAAAGAACGTTGACTTGAACATGCATTGTCTGCTTATCAAAGAATTAGTGATTGATTACACAGGAATGGCACAAGGCTCTCTGTGGGAATTATAAATCAAGCATTTCTTGAATTTGAATCATGTCTTTATCACCGCGTCCCGATAAATTCACGAGGATGATTTTATCCGGTGCAAGCGTTTCAGCGAGCTTCATAGCATAGGCAACGGCATGCGCACTCTCTAGAGCAGGAATGATGCCTTCCGCTTTACTGAGGACTTGGAAAGCCGCAAGCGCCTCGTTATCCGTTACAGAATCATAGCTCGCGTGTAGGGTGTCCTTATAGAAGCAGTGCTCTGGTCCGACTCCTGGATAATCTAAGCCCGCAGCGATGGAGTGAACAGGCAGGGGATTTCCATCCTCATCTTGAATTGTATAGCATTTAAATCCGTGGATAATGCCAACGGTACCTTTTGTAATGGAAGCGGCGTGTTCATTGGTATCAAGACCCTTGCCGGCTGGTTCGACGCCGATAATATTGATATTCTCATCATCGTGGAAAGCATGGAACAAGCCAATGGCATTAGAGCCACCGCCGACACAGGCGACGAGGTAGTCAGGTAAGCGGCCTTCCTGTTCCAGAATTTGAGCGCGGGCCTCTTGTCCAATGATACTTTGGAATTCGCGAACCATTAAGGGATAAGGGTGAGGACCTACGGCAGAACCCAGTAAATAGAAGGTGTTTTCATAATTCACCATCAGATCACCTAGTGCAGCATCGACCGCGTCTTTAAGTGTCTGACGCCCAGCTGTAGCAGGTACGACTTTGGCACCGAGTAGTTTCATTTTGAAAACGTTGAGACTTTGGCGGGCCATATCGACTGCCCCCATATAGATGGTGCAATCGATGTTAAAAAGGGCACAAACGGTTGCTGTTGCAACACCATGTTGTCCCGCACCCGTTTCAGCAATAATGCGCTTTTTACCCATGCGCTTAGCGAGTAGGACTTGCCCGATGGTATTATTGATTTTATGAGCTCCGGTGTGGTTAAGATCTTCTCTTTTTAGGTAAATTTTTGCGCCGCCCACTTTTTCTGATAGGTTCTTGGCAAAGTAGAGGGGGTTTGCTCTGCCAATATAGTGTTTCTGATAATACTTGAGCTCTGCTTGGAAGTCTTTATCATCAATGTAGTGGTAAAAAGCTTCAGCGACCTCATCAAGTACGGGTTGAAGTTGTGGCGGGACATAGGAACCGCCGAATTGTCCGAATTGTCCATTTCTATTATTCATAATTATTCTCCTTATTGTAGGCCTGATAGCCATTATTAATCGCTAGGTAACAAGATGCTGTCTTTCATGTTCATGGGTAATGCATGACGATCAACCCTCCTTCAATTGGAATATAAAAAAATCCCCTACATGCCTAATGCATATAGAGGACGATTTATCGCGGTGCCACCTCATGTTTGCGTTTAAAACAAAAACGCAATCTCTTTCAGATACGAGGGATGTCCCTGATATCCTATCTCTGTAACGGGAGAATCCCGTGTTACCTACTAAAGTTCAGTTCCAACTCATGAGTCCATTCAAATTGACTTATACTATCAAACTTCCACCTATGTTTGACTCTCTGTGAATACGGATCAATTCTACTAATCTCAATCAATGCTTTGTAAATTATTCAATATTGTTACCGATTATAGCGAGCCGATTCCCTAAAGTCAAGCATTAAATGTGTTTTGCTTTATAATTTGCTTCTAATTCATTCATAATAGCATGCCCTTCGTGTATAATGATGAAGCAGTTTACTTCAATTAGATGGAGGAGAATATTAATGGTATCCCAAGCGATGATGAAAATGATTGACTATTTCGGGCACGATGAACGGCGCATTAACCATGCCTTACGAGTATATAGTTTTGCCAAGACGATTGGCGAATTAGAAGGACTTTCAGCTGAAAAGCAGTTCTTAGTTGAGATTAGTGCTATTTTCCACGATATCGGTGTGATAGAAGCCTTTAAAAAGCACGGCAATTCTTCCGGCCATTATCAGGAAATTGAGGGACCTGCGGTTGCCCAGAAGTTGATGACAGAAGTTGGCTTAGATACTACTGTGCAAGATAGAGTTTGTTTCATTGTAGGTCACCATCACACTTATGAAGCGATTGATGATCTTGATTTTCAAATTTTAGTGGAGGCTGATTTCTTGGTTAATGTCTGCGGACGCGACTGGGACTTGGCAAAGTTTAAATCCATATGTGACCAGCATTTTAAAACGGATGCGGGTAGACAAATCTACACCCACATGTACTTATAATCCTAAGTGATTAAAAAATTCAATGAAAGTGTAGCACGAGCGATGCACTTCTCTGGATAAGAAATTCTGCCGCAAATTATTAATACACTTAAATGTTTAAAGCATCGTGTTTAAATGCGATGCTTTTTCAATTCAGAAATATCCATTCAATAGTGCATGGCACGCCTCAGTTTTGTCTCAAATAGCCGAGATTATGCGTAAGTTCATTTTGGACATGTTTCCCTAAAACTGTTATATTTAAAGGGCGGGCTGATATTTCTTCGATTATCGAGGTTTTTTAACTTTTTTATTAACACTTGGTGCAGGAGTTGTGCCATAATCGACGAAATATAACGTGTTAAAATTAGAAGCAGGAGGGTAACTATTAATGAATAAGCGTAAATTTACAGCTGAAGACTTTATGAAGTTTAAATTTGCTTATGATCCACAACTATCTGTGGACGGAAGCAAAATCCTTTATGTGTTAAGTACGACAGAGGAAGAAAAGTACTTACCAAATATTTGGATGCATGATTTGAACGATGGAACCGACCGCCAATTTACTTTCGGGAACTCAGATGAGCGTCCTCGTTGGTCTCCTAATGGCAAAGAAATCGCCTTTTTATCGAAACGCAATGGCAAAAAGCAGTTGTTTGTCATTCCCGCATGTGGTGGTGAAGCTCGACCAGTGGCCGAGTTCCGTTACGGTTTAGGTGATGCAGCGTGGTCACCATGTGGTGGGTATATTGCTTTTACTGCAACTTCAAACGAAGGTCAAACGGTGTGTGATTTACTGAAGCTTGAAGAAGATGATAAAGATAAGGCTGAGAAGAAAGCAGCTACGGTTGTTGTAGAGGTTGATCGTCTTAAATTTAAGATGAATGGTCTTCCTTTTGTCGGTTTAAGAGGCAAGAAGAAGAAACATATCTACGTTGTCAATGTTGCTACCGGTGATATTGAACAAATCACGGATGGCGAATTTGAGGAATCTTCACCAGTATGGGCACCATGTGGCAAGGGACTCGTTTTTGAAAGTCATCGTGCAGCAGATGCCGATCATAAGCCTCGTATAATGGACCTGTGGTATGTGACGCTTGAAGACAAGAAGTTGACCAAGCTAACAACGAGTCAAGGTCCCAACAGACTACCGACATTCAATGCCGACGGCAGTATGATGGCTTTCTTGGGGAACACACTCGAATACGATAGTGCGACCAACAATACCCTTTATATTCGCAATAACAAGACGGGCGAAATTCGCGAAGTAACACCTGATTATGATCGTAGCTTAGGCATGGCTCATGGCTCCGATATGAAATTAGGAGCGCCAATTCCTGGTCCTATCTGGAGCAAGTGCGGCAATTATGTTTACACCGTCACAACTGACTTAGGCCAAACCCATTTACTAAAAATTGAAATCGCCACTGGCGATGTCACACCAATCACCTCTGGTAATATTCAGGTGACGGGATATAGTATCAATATTGAAACAGGTACTGCCGCAATCTCCTATTCCAATGCCACACAACCTGGCGATATCGGCCTAGTTAATTTGGCAGATGGTAGCGTTAAACGCTGTACAGAAGTCAATAAAGAGATATTAGAAGAGTGTTTCATCTCTATGCCTGAAGAATTCTGGTATAAAGGTGCTGAAGACTGGGACGTTCAAGGATGGATTATGAAGCCTTACGGTTTCAAAGAAGGTGTCAAGTATCCGATGGTCCTCGAAGTGCACGGTGGTCCTCACTCTGCTTATGCCGAGAACTTCTTCTATGAGTTCCAAGTATTATGTGCTGCAGGTTATGTTGTTCTCTATACGAATCCTCGCGGTAGTCAGGGCTATGGCCAATTATTTGCTGATGCAGTGCGTGGTGACTATGGTGGAAACGACTATAACGACTTGATGCTTGCTGTTGATTATGCCATTAATCTGCCTTATGTAGACAAAGCGCGCATGGCGGTTACTGGTGGATCTTACGGTGGTTTCATGACAAACTGGGTGGTTGGACATACGAATCGCTTTAAAGTTGCGGTAACCATGCGTAGCATCTCGAATTGGGTTTCTTTCTTTGGTGTTAGTGACATTGGCTACCACTTCGGACCTTCAGAGATTGGTTGCACACCTTGGGGTAATATTGCTAAAATGTGGGATGCTTCACCATTGAAATATGTAGAAAACGTGAAGACCCCTCTATTGTTTATCCACGGTGAAGAAGATATTCGTTGCCCAATTGAGCAAGCGGATCAATTCTACGTTTTCCTGAAAACACTCAATCAATGCGATCTCAAATTTAATCGCTATCCAAAAGAGAACCATGAACTATCTCGTTCTGGCCAACCCAATCGTCGTGTCCATCGCCTCAATGCCGTCAAAGATTGGTTTAATGCGTATATCGAGCGTCCTGAAACCGATTATATCCAGTAGAATATCTGATTAATCGAAGGAGAGAATAATATGACAAAACGCAGAGTAACTGTAGAGGATATCTGTAAATTTAAGTATCTTAGTGATCCGCGGTTCAGTCCTTGCGGCAAAGCGATTGCTTATACAATGACAAACGCTAATGTTGACCAAAACGGATATGAATCTGCAATTTATGTCGTTGATGAGCAAAAGAATGCACAACGCGTTACCTTTAGTCCTAATAAGAAAGATGCGCTCGTTAAAGACACATCCCCACGCTGGTCACCAGATGGTAAACAGCTCGCTTTTATTTCAAATCGCAGTGGTAAATCACTCATCTATGTGATGCCGCTAAGTGGCGGTGAAGCCCGTCCGGTCTGTGATATGAGTGGTAGTAGTATTGTTTGGTCTCCAGATGCTCAGTACATTGCTTTCATAGCAAAAGACCCCAAAGAAAAAGAAGAGATTAAGAATCCTGATCGTATGCATTTTACAAAATTGCGTTATAAATTCAATGGTCAGGGCTATTTCACAGATAACCGAGTTTCTTATCTTTGGGTTGTCAATGTGGCAACGGGTGAAGTGAAGCAAGTGACTAAATCAGAATACAGCGATTCTTCTCCTGTTTGGTCGCCTTGCGGTAAAGAGATTGCTTTTGTATCGACACGTCATGAAGACGAGACAAACCTCTGGACAGATGTTTTTGTCGCGAACGTCGAGACTGGCGAAACACGTAAAGTAACCGATAATATCGGGCCTGCTCAAATGCCGGCTTGGTCTTCAGATGGAAGGTACATTTCCTTTGTGGGCCACAATCGTAGCGAAGCCCATGCAGCCAACCAGTGTGTATGGATTGTACCCGCACAAGGTGGCGAAATGAAGAACTTATCTGCCAATCTCGACCGCACAGTCAATCGCGGCCCTGGTTCAGATGTGCGCTATGGTGGCGGCAATAATGATCCGATTTGGAAAAAAGACAACAGCGGTTTATTCTTTAAGGTCGGCGATCATGGTACGAGCAAAATCTATTTTGTTGATCTTGAGGGCAATCTAACGGAAATGACTGCTGAGCAACATGGTATCAGTTCATTTGATATTTTTGAGAATGATGGTCAGGTTAAAATTGCAGCCGTTGCTGAGACGCCTGTTGATCCTGGTGAGATTGTGGTGTTTGCCAATGGCAACTTGACAAAGATGACATCCGCTAATACGGCATTTGTGGCAGAATTAGATTTGACTTTCCCAGAGAAGTACACCTATAAGAGTGCGAAGGACTGGGATATTGAAGGATGGATTATGAAGCCTGTGGGCTTTAAAGAAGGCGAAAAATACCCAGTCGTATTAGAGATTCATGGTGGTCCAGCATCAGCCTATGGTTGGTCTTTCTATCACGAGTTCCATCTCTTAACCTCTATGGGATATGGCGTCATCTATACAAATCCACGTGGTTCTACAACGTATGGTGAAGAGTTTGCTACAGGTGTTATTGGCGACTGGGGTGGTCACGACTATGATGACGTGATGAACGCAGTGGAATATGTAACCGCTAATTACGACTGGGTGGATGCTGAGCGCGTTGGTGCAACAGGTGGATCTTATGGTGGCTATCTCTGTAATTGGATGGTTACGCAAACGGATCGATTTAAGGCTTTTGTCAGTTTAAGAAGTATTAGTAATATGTACACAAAATACGGTGTCAGTGATATTGGCTGGTATGGTAATCGACGTGGTATGGGTGGAGCAGATCTCTGGGATGGCGACGAGAAGGGTGTTGGCGAAGATTTCATCATGTCACGCTCGGCTATGCGCTTTGCCGATCAAGCAACAACACCAATTCTCTTGATTCATAGTCAAGAAGACTACCGTTGTCCATTCGACCAAGCAGAGCAGTTCTATGTGGCTTTGAAACGTTTGCAAAAAGCGCCTGTTGAGCTGTTGGTGTTCAAGCGTGAGAATCATGAATTGTCACGTTCAGGACGTCCACTTAACCGCATGGATCGCTTAACCGCTATCGTAGACTGGTTTGAGCGTTATTTGAAGTAAAGAAAGCATTTTAGGGAGTCGGGAAACCGGCTCCTTTTTGCTATGGGTATTTTGTGTTTCACCATCATTAAAAAGAGACCTGGGATCAGGGACCACATCAAGGTGTTGCCTGCGGCAAGTAATTATGTGCTCGGCAACTGTGATACACAGGGATTACTCGGTTAGGCTTGTCGTGACAAAATAGAAAGGCAAGCATAGCTTGGCTACCTCGATCTGATCCCCGGTCCCTGGTCCCGTAATCAATCAGAGACCACATCAAGATGTTTTCAT
>CAZVAO010000087.1:0-9722 GCA_964625175.1 uncultured Clostridiaceae bacterium | reverse complement strand
ATGGCAAACACCGTTTGTCCACCATGATCTGATCCCTGATTCCTTGTCCCCTATCCCCTATCACCTATCACCTATCACCTATCACCTATCACCTATCACCTATCCCCTATCACCTATCCCCTATCACTATCCCCTATCGCCTATCGCTTATCGCCTATCACCTAAAAAACACCCAACCCGAGTTTCACTGCAAATATCAGGAGTATGATTGCACATATCCGATTAATGATTAATTGCACTTTTGGTGTAAAGGAATGACTCGATTTAAACACAACAAAGGATATCGTGCTAAACCACACGAGAGAAGCAAGCGCTACCCCCATGATAAAATTGATTCGAATATCTGCACTAAGAGATGCCCGCATTCCACCAAAAAGTAGTGTTCCGTCAATAATAGCTTGAGGATTCAACCAAGTGACTGCAAAGCAGGCCATAAACAATTGCCACGGACGACGCACAACGTTTCTTGTGATTTGCATATCATTTGCCGATTTGTGCCAAAGAGAGTAGGCCACAAAAAGAATAAATAAACAACCGACAAGCGCAATGGGAATCCGCAAAAATGAATAATGTTCCAATAGTGCACCAACTCCCCAGAAACAGGCGAATGCTAACAATACATCATTGATGATCACAAAAAAAGCGGTTAAGAACGCTTGGCGCTGATCCGTTGTTAATGCGCTTTGAATCACAAACACATTTTGCATGCCAATCGGAGCTACATAAGCAAATCCTAATAATATTCCTTGAAGAAACGTGTTCATCTCGCGATCACCCCCTGCTCTACAACGGCTCTATTATAACAAAATTTTTCATACTATGGCAGGGAGACACCAATAATCAGCGAATATTGTTAACAGTGAAGGAGGTCTTTTCATGAATTTTGAACAATTTCGTCAATTAACACCAGCTGCCTGTCAGCACACCTATTTAGAAACGCCGGCTCGCGGATTAACCCCTCGCCCTGTGACTCAGGCCATGATTGATGCGGCGATTGGTTGGCAAAATCTGAGCGATGGCATGACCAATAAACCAATCCAAGAGCGGGTGATTCAGAAAATTGCCCAAACGCTCAGTGCGCAGGCTTCAGAGATTGTCCTGACAAACAGCACTGCCGATGGCTTCAATATTTTTGCCAATGCCATCCGCTGGAAACCCACAGACAATGTAGTAATCTCTGACTGTGAGCATCCTGCTAATTTCTACCCTTGGCTGCATCTGCGCCGCCTTGGTGTTGATGTGCGAGTTGTTCCCAGCAAAAAAGGTATCATCGATCCTAAAGCAATTGCTGCTGCTATGGATGACAACACCAAGTTTGTCGCTGCCTCATTAGTCACTTTTTATCCAGGCGCTTTGCTAGATTGTACCGCGATCAGCAGACTAGCTAAGAAGCATCACGCCTATTTTGTTGCTGATGCCATTCAAGCTTTCGGTTTCATTCCTCTCAATCCACGCGAAATGGGGATAGATGTGCTTTCCTCAGCAGCTTACAAAGGCTTAATGTCCCCTTATGGTAGTGGTTTTTTATATGTGGCTGAAGAGGTGTTAGCCGACCTCATTCCGAGTCAATTGACACCATCAAGTACCGTTCGTGAAGGCAGTACACTTTTTCCCGAGGAAGACTATACCTATGTGCACACCGCCTCTTGTCTGCAACCTGCTCCGAATCACCTGGCTGGCTTAGCGGCAATGGATGCCGGACTTGATCTCCTAATCGAGATCGGTGTCGAAAACATCAAAACCCATATCCAGAGCTTGACACGTGCCCTCAATGATGGGTTAAATGAAATAGGGTTCACTACCGATTTAGTGACTAGCGACCCCACACTCAGTCATATCATTACTGTTCAAAGACAGGATGCTAAAGATCTTGTCGCCTATGCGCGACAACATAATCTCTTCATCAGCCCGCGCCGCGATGGTATTCGCTTTGGCTTCCATGCTTATAACAATATGGATGATGTTGAGCAAGCAATCGCTGTGCTTAAAAAGTATCAAAAAAATCAAAAAAAACCATAGGAATAACACTCAAAAATGATAAAACGATTCAAACGCTTTGCGCTTGAATCGTTTTTCTTTGTTTAAATAGGGCTCAGCACTAGGCGATGACTTGCTGGTCCTTATTAATCACTTTTTTGGTGAAGTGATTAACACCCCATACGCCACCAAGAATCATGCAACATCCTACAAAGTGATACCACATGAAAGATTCATTCCTGAATACGACACCAGCAATAATTGAAATGACTGTGACTAGGTTGGCGAAAAGCGAGGCGCGCGCCGCAGGTAATTGAGACAAAGTGAAATTAACCAGTGCGAAAGCGACGATCGATGACAAGAAAGCTAAGTAGATAAATGCGGGGATCACATCTACATTAAAGAGTGGTGCAAAATAACTGCTGTATTTGCCCAATTGCCGATATTGGATATAACCCAGAATATTAAAAGAAACTGTGCCCACCCACATCATAATATAGGTCAATTCCAAAGGAGAGAATTGTTTGGAGAGTTTACGCGAACTGACATTGAAAGTGGCGGCAGATAAAACCGCACCTAACAAAAAAACATAACCTAAATAGTTTGTGGTTCCTCCCCCATTCCCTTGCATCGAAACGATGAATAGCACACCGCTCACCGATAAAGCAATACAGACCATTTGGAGTTTCGTAAGATACTCTTTGAGAAAAATTACACTAAAGATTGCTACAAATATCGGAATTAAAGCAATCATCATGCCCACTTGAGATGACGAAACACGCTGAACGCCGAGTGTCTCGCACGTAAAATACAAAAGAGGCTGAAAAAGACCAAGGATTACAACAGACTTGATATTCTTGTTGCGATAATTCACTTTAACAATTTTTAATAGAATAAGCAGCGACATTAAACTAACGGCAAATAAAAAACGCAACCCCAAGAAATGAAAGGGATCCACAAAAGCCAGAACATTCTTCGTCACTAAAAACGAAAAACCAAAGATTGTTGCATAGGCCAGCCCCGACAGATAGGGTAATACAGTTTGATTTTGCTTCATAAGGATCAACTCCTAACCACCCGTATACTATACCCGTTTCTGTTCGGACTAGCAACCCTTTAAATATGCCGTTGGCATATGAAGTGCACTGCGTGCGTGAAGCGTGCTGTAGCACATGAAGCGGCCTACGGCCATGAAGTGCACTACGTGCGTGAAGCGTGCCGTTGGCACATGAAGCCGCTGCGCGGTGAAGTATGCCTATCGGCAAGTGAAGTGCACATATCAGTTGGTCGGGGATCGGGGATCGGGGATCGGCGTGAGTATAAATGCTTTGTCAAGCGATGGTCAAGCGGTTGTAAAACTATGTTTGAACAATGGTTAAATGGTTGTTTAAACACAAAACGACGCTCCACCTCAGCGGTACGTCGTTTTTAATACCTAATATGGAAGGATTCCATAAATATGGAGATCAAGGCATGGAAGTTTTTCAAGATGAGGCGTACATATAATACGTTGAAATTTCTGAAAAACTTTCATAACAATGAGATTCTCCATTTATGGAATCCTTCTGAATTCTTAGGGTGTGAGGCGTTGTTGATCGCGCGGGAAGAGCGTCGCCATTTTGATATTATCAATGCCTAATAGCTGAGCCGTTAAACGCTCCAAGCCAATGGCGAAACCTCCATGCGGCGGCATCCCCAGCTTAAAAACAGCCAGATACGATTCAATACTGGCGGGATCAATCTGCGCTGCCAATGCCCGCTCCAACAGTAGGTCGTATTGATGAATCCGCTGACCACCCGTGGTAATCTCTACCCCCTTAAATATGAGGTCAAAGCTATTCGTCACACCTGGAATTGTACGATGAGGCATCGTATAAAAGGGGCGGACATCAAGAGGATATTCCGTCAAGAACACGGCCCGACTGCCATATTTCGCTTCAACATATTGACAAATCAGTTTTTCACCCTGCGGATCGATATCAAGAGCCTCCATCACGTGACCATACTCCGCTATTAAGATGTTCCGAGCCTCTGCTAGAGTTAGCCGTGGGATCTTCAACACGGGCAGTGGATAAACATTCAGTAATTTCAGTTCCGCAGCAAAGTCTTGATTCAAGGTTATTAAGATATAATTCAATAGGTTCTCTTCAAGGGTCATCAGATCTTCAATACTTTCAATAAAACCCATTTCCACATCTAGACTAGTATACTCATTAATATGACGTGCGGTATTATGCGATTCTGCACGAAAGACTGGCCCCACCTCAAACACACGCTCCAATCCCGATCCAACCATCATCTGCTTATAGAATTGGGGGCTTTGCGCCAGGCAAGCAGCCTGACCAAAATAGTCAATCTTAAAGACCGAAGCACCACTTTCTGTCGCACCCGCAACTAACTTCGGGGTTTTGATCTCATTAAATCCCTGCGAACGCAAAAATGCTCTATAGGCTTTCAGTATACCCCCCTGGATTTTAAAAATCGACCGCACGTAGGCATTGCGCAAACTGAAAGAGCGGTAGTCCAAAATTTGCTTGATATTCGCGTCAATACGTTCTGTATTAACCACAAATGGCAATTCTTCTATTGCTGCTGAAAGGATTTCAAAGCTTGAGACCTGAATCTCTACTCGCCCATCTTGCTCCACGACTTTCCCCCAAGCGGCTATAGCACTCTCTAGTGGGCATTTGGCAGGCAAATGGGCACCGTAGAACACCAATTGAACGTGACCAGTATCATCAGCTACTTCCATGAAGAGCAGCTTCTTACCCACTCTCCGTAACCTCTTAACCCAACCATTGATTCGGACCTCTTGTTCAAGTTTGTTCGCCAACTCGCTAATTCTCGTTCGACTTAACATGATTAACACCTCCATAATATACCTTTGACAATTGTTGAACCATTGTTAAATCATTATTAAACCATTGTTCAACGATAGTTAAACTATTGTTCAATTTAAAACACAACACCTCTCTCAATCCATAGGGACGAAGAGAGGTGCTTTCCGCGGTGCCACCCTAAATTTACACATTTTAAAAATGCGTACACTTATCTACCTTATAACGGTGGTCAACCGTTTTGTTACCAAAACAAACTCCACAGTTATCCCTCATCATATTCCCAATCCGGCTCTCAGCACACCCAGTTTTCTGTAATGGTTTTCTGATGATTCTGCTGCTTCAACGTTGTATTGCAATTATTTAGTTACTCTCTTGCGCTTTAGTTCCTTGCTGGTCTGCTAATACTTTAGCAACGATATCATCCAAGGCTTCTTGGATCTCCTCAACATCCACGATTAGGGCTACGCCTGTGACAGGCCGTCCACTAATGGCTTTCTTAATTTTATCAAAAATGCCCATTTTCTTCACCTTACCTAACGAGCCAATCGCCATTGCGGCGCTGTATTGATTTTCTTGCGATCCCGTACTCGATTCTCTTCGGGCAATAGTCCATCATCCTGCCAAATTGCCATGACATGATGACAAAACACCAGATAAACCATTTGTCGGAAGTAATCATATTCAACGGCCTGCATCACTGTACAGCGCTCGGCAAATATCTTTTGCGTAATCGCTGTAAGCGTATTGGTTATATTATAGAACAGTTCCGCACATTTTTGCAAATGACTTTGGTTTTGCTTCACAAAATTCTGATCGATCGTTGGAAGCGTCACATAAGGCATCGGCAATTTATTCTCTCCCGGACGCGTCTTATACATGTTCAATGACTTAAGTAATACTAAGACATTATCTATGGGGATAAAGTCGGACTGATTGTTCATGCTTTGCAAAGATTTTACGACATTCGGATGATGCAAAATATCATGAATGGTATCAGGATGGCCTAATAGCGATGATTGCCAATAGGAAATCGACTGATTCCCATAGAGCGGGTAGATGCCTGGCATGAATGCTGGCGTCAAATCAATGTCTGCAACAATGACCGCTGCTGGCGCATGGGGATCATCAGCGAGATCCTGCCACATCTTGTACCAGAGTAGTCCAAGAATCAACTGAGACAGAACCACATGTCCTGAATCCTGCCATAGTTCGGGGTCGCTCTCTGCCATCATTCGAATTTGCTCTTGCCCCAACTGTTGTGACTTAGGAAGGCTTTGCGCTAACTCTCTGCGAATCTGCTTAGCGAAGTCGCTTGTAAGAAGGGGAACCTTACTGTAATAAGCACCATCCCGTTCGACCAAAACTTTATGCTCAATTAATTCCGCAATTCGTTCGGAATCTGATATGTTTTGACCTGCTTGCAGTTCACAGACACTTTGCATTACTTGATCCGTCATGATTGTTGGGAGAAAGCCACTAAAATGGTCTACGGCACTTGCTGCATCAAAGGAACGAAAAAATAAACGCATGTTTTCCACTTTAATTGCCTCCTTTTGCAACAATATTCGTTAAGGGCACCGTGATTTCTTGCCCATTGACATCAATGACTGCTGCTAAAACCGTGACTAAAGATGGTAATACGATTGGTTGCGCGAGAATCTGCCGCACGATGCCTGTATGACCATGCCATGCACCACTGCGCTTAATCTCAACGAGACTACCCACTGCAATTTCATCGCTAAAATTCGCCGGTATTTCCGTTAGATTTTTCCGCACGGGTAAAATGAGTTCCGGTCGCAGGGCCCCCGCCCGAATATGGGTGGTCCCTGTCATGGATACCCATTCACCATCATAGTTAGCCACAAAATCACTCATCTCATCCGGCATAGGCTGATCTACAAAACCTTCAATTAAAATGAGTGACGTATTAATCGTTTCCATACCGGTAATACCGGGGACAAAGTTGATTCCAGCATAGTGCTTAACATCAGTAAAAGACATGCTGGAAGTTACAATACCCTGAACCCCAAGTTCATTGGCTCGCTTTAAAGCCTGCGGACTCACTCCACCGACTGCAAAAATGATTTTATCGGCATCACTCTTGGATAGATCCGTTGGTTGCAAAATATGCTGCCGGTCTTTTACTACCCGGAGGTAGCCCTGTTTCTCGCTTCCAAGCCCATATACCCCTTGTAGCTGAATCACCTCACCCGTAACCTTGACCGTTTCGCGACCAATGATTTCGGTTACTTCACCTGGAATATACGCCTTAAGTTTGCTATTTATTTTGTATGCAGAGATGACGATTTTATTGTTATCAATCGACTTGACCTGACCATAGACATTACTCGCCACATGTTCTTTCATCGATATCTGGGCAACGATTTGACTCGGACTGATTTTTTTTCCTGCCTGTACAATAATTTTGTTAGCTAAAAACTGCGGCTTATATTGAGGAAACATTTTATTCAGATCAAAAACCACATCATCTTCAGCGTCATTATCTAATGGGATATAGTCCCGTAAATAAATTTGCCCAAGGTGACGCGAAATGATACCGACGACACCCTCAACAGGAGCGGTACAGACAAAAGGCTGATAGAATACCGAATTGATTGCGAGAACTTGGCCCTTCTGAACATGATCGCCTGTTTTAACAATGGTTACGTCTACTAGTTTTTCAGGTGAAAGAGAAAGTGCTTTTGCCGCACCAACGCGGTTTACTTGTCCGGCAACATAGTCTAAAATTGCCACATCATCTTGCGCACTGACTTTTTGCCCGAGCTCAACTGCAATTCTGCCTGAGTAGGGTAACGTTCGTACTTTAGTTAATTCAACTAATCTCATCGCTTAACCCCTCCTTGCTTCAGCAATCTCTTCAGCAGTAAACGAGCCACTTTCGACAAGCCATGAACTCAAACTATCCTGAGAGATCATGGGCTCTGCAAGCGCACGTCGCATATCAATAATCAGGCCCGCACGACCACCTGATGTTTCTAGGGTAAATGCTTTACCCATTTTTTTACCTAAATCCGTTGAACCAACTGCTTTGACCGTAATTGTAGCCGTCTCATCTACTCCTAGCTTAAAGAAGTGAAGTTCGCCAGCATTGACTGCTAAATCGACTTTTTCAGCCCCCACCGTTCCACTTATAGTAACGGCACAATCGCCCGGTTTGTTAGCCCCTTGACCCGTGATCACGGTACCCAAAGGAATAAAGCAATCCTTGACCAATACGTTCAAGGCGATATCTGGATACTGTTGCGACAAAACGCCAAGATGTGGCATCATGAAAATACTGTCTACCGCCAAACGCGTTACACCCAACAAATCCTCCGAATCCATTAACATCATAGCGGCTTGCTCGCGACGGGGTGCATGCGATAACACGCCTCCACTACCGATGACTAGACCCACTTTATCCATATCAATTAAACTTGTCTCTTGCTTCATCGCGGCGACTTTAGCATCATCAGAACTGAAAAATTCCTGCATCACAGATTTCTCTTGCGGTAAGGCCGTAATCAACTCACTATGATGTTTAATTGAAATACGTAACGCCTCGCGCGCAACGGCCTGCTCAACCATCAATTCTCTGAGCGTAACTGGCAAGGTCGTTGGGAAAAGCATTTTAGTGGCAATCATATTGCTTAAATCTTTGTCGCTAATTTCGAACGGCAACCACCGTTTGACACGCTCAATACCTGCGTTCTCTAACACATTACCGATACTATAAGACATCCCCATATTCGCACTAACCGTACGATGGAAAGTATTATCTAAAACAGAGAAAATATCAGTTGTTGCACCACCAATATCCATACCTAAAATGTCTAGGTTTTGGCGTTTTGCCAAAATAGTCATGATTTCGCCTACGGCCTTTGGTGTTGGCATAATAGAGGCCTCAGTACCAGCACTCAATTTGCTATAACCTGGTGCTTGCTGCATCACGTGACTTAGGAATAACTCATGAATCTGATCCCGTGCAGGCGCCAAGTTTTCACTGTTTAAGGTGGGTCGCAAATTGGGTTCGATATGCAAATCAAAATCTTCTGATAAGGTGTCTTTAACAAGTGCCGCTGCGTTCTTATTACCAGCGTAAATAATCGGCAATTTGATATTGTCCCCAAAACGCGGTTTCGGCTTGGATGAGTTGATAATATCGGCAAACTCCAAAGCAAAGTCAACGCTGCCTCCGTCAATTCCCCCTGTTAATAAAATCATATCTGGCCGTGCATTGCGGACCGCATCAATCCGTTCATATATAGGACGTTCATCATCGGCTGAAATGACGTCTAATAATATAGCGCCTGCGCCCAATGCAGCACGGCTCGCACTGACAGCCGTAACTTTACTGTATAGACCTATGACTAAAACCTGCAGGCCACCACCTGCACTACTCGATGTGTAATAATCGATTCCTTCTGCCGTGAATCTCAGCCCGCTTCCACTGATGTCGCGTCCAATAATACCACCCAGTTTTGCGATGGCATTCTTAACACCAATAGTTACATCTTCAAAGGGCTCTTCAACAGTTGTCGGGGACTCTGCTCTACTGATTAGGCGGTGTTCCCCGTTTTTTTCCTCGATTAAGATTGCTTTTGTAGTGGTACTACCTACGTCTGTTATTAGAAATGATGGCAATCTCAAGACCTCCCTACGTCTGCAATTTCTTTTTTGTATATTTTATACACACTTACTGATTATATTCTTTTTTGAAAACGAACTCAATAAGAAACCCATTTTTTCGGAATAAAATCGTTTATTCACATTACTTTGATTGGTTTTAGGGCTTATTCGTAGGTTTCATGGAGATTTCGGGGATCGAGGATCGGGGATCAGTTCACCCCGTAATTACCTCCACCAATGTAGTGGTCGCCCTCGTGCCGACCCGAACATTAATGT
>CAZVAO010000086.1:0-10243 GCA_964625175.1 uncultured Clostridiaceae bacterium | reverse complement strand
TGGCTGCAACATGTTAGACGTTATTGTGTGCAGTTTGATGGCAGGCATTATGGCAGGTATCCGCGAACCAAGTATATTTTTCTTTGCTGGTTGCAGGCATGCGCAATACAGGAGGGCGAGGAAGCACCTCCCTACTTACTAGGAGAATATCCATAAATTAGTAACTAGCAAAATTTGACCATTGGGGACAGTCCCTTTTGGTCAGAAATTGACCATTGGGGACAGTCCCCAATGGTCATGTACGCAGTGCGCTTCATTGAAAGCGCCAGCCCTACACGCAGGCTTGAGGAGAGCGGAGCGACATAAGTATTCTGCTACAGGGTCAGCCCTGCACGCAGTCTTGAGAAGCGGAGCGACATAAGTATTCTGCTACAGGGTCAACTTTCACCGTCCTGACCAACCGTCCAAATGACCAACTAATATAAAAGAAAACGCTTTCTATATGAATTAGAAAGCGCTCCAAATTTTACTCTTCTTCAAAAACTGCGTTACAAAACGTTCTTTGAATATCATCGTTATCTTCAAGGTGATCAAGTAAGATCATCAGCTGTTCAGCCGTTTCACCAGCCACATCTACGGTGTTTTTGGGAATAAATTCCAAACCAGATTCGTCAGCTAATATCCCCAATTGCTGGAGATTGTCATCTACAGTAAGATAATCTTCAACTGTTGTATAGATCGTATAGCAATCCTCTTCGACTATGAGATCATCGCCACCGGCTTCCAACACGATTCCAAACAATTTATCTTCACTAAGTGTGCAGGTCTCTCGATCAAGACGGAAAACACCCTTGCGCTCGAACATCCATGCGACACAACCATTTTGGCCCAAACTTCCACCATATTTACTAAGGATGTGGCGTACATCAGCCACCGTGCGATTCCTATTATCCGTAGCAATTTCAATGTAAATCGCTGCACCGCCAGGTCCATAGCCTTCATAAGTAAACTCCTCAAAAACAATATCCTCGCCATTGCCAAGTGCACGATCAATTGCACGCTTGATACTATCTTTAGGCATATTATTCTGACGCGCCAGGTCTAAAGCCATGCGCAAACGCGCATTCATATTCGGATCATCTCCACCATCTCGAGCAGCCATTATGATCTCTTTGCTAATCTTGGTGAAGATCCTATTCCGTTTGTCATCCTGTCGCGCTTTACGATGCTTGGTATTGGCAAATTTTGAATGTCCTGACATTTTAATCATTCTCCTTAATGTACGGTGGAACGACTAGCTTATGCCCACTTGCACGATGTAAGCGCTCTATGCGCTGTTTTGCTTCCTCAGGAACCGCCTGCCCCCGAATATATTGATCTAATACGCGGTAGGTGAAACCCATTTCCTGTTCATCCGTTTGTGCTTCCCACAAACCAGCGGATGGCGCTTTCGTGATCACCTGCTCTGGCACGCCTAATTCCCGCGCCATTGCCCAGACCTCATCCTTCGAAAGATGGGCAATCGGCATAAGATCAGCCGCACCATCTCCCCATTTGGTGAAGTAACCGACATATCGCTCATCGCGATTCCCTGTGCCAACCACTAAGCGATTCATTAAATTAGCATAGAAATATAAGCTGATCATTCTTAAGCGTGGTTTGATATTCGCCTTTGACATTCGTTTAATCTCGCCCTCACTATTTGCCTTTAATACCTCAAATAGGCTATCAAATGGATCATCCAAGGGTATTGTCAGAGTTGCAATACTCAATGCCTCTGCTACAGCATGGGCATCAATGGCATCCTGCGGGTTAGAATGGCAAGGCATTAATACCCCCAGAACCTGCCCAGGGCAGGCCTTTTCACAGAGAGCGGCAACCAATGCAGAATCAATTCCGCCACTCAAGCCAACCACAAAACCATCTGTGTGTGCTTGTTCATTATAATCGCGCAACCAAGAAACGATATACTCGATACTTTTATTCATATGTACAGACCTCTCCATCTAGAATCCTATGGCATAAACCATATTTGCATTATACATTAAATCTAATGTTCAGAATATCACCATCTTGCACAATGTAAGTTTTACCTTCAAGGTGCCAGAGTCCTTTTTCCTTTGTGGCCGCAATAGAACCGCAATCAAGAAAATCTTGATAACCGACTGTTTCCGCTCGGATAAATCCTCGTTCCAAATCAGAATGGATTTTCCCAGCAGCCTTTTGCGCATTTAAACCTCGTGTAATTGTCCACGCCCGAACTTCATCTTCACCAACGGTAAAGAAGCTGATTAAATTCAGTAATTCATACATGCGTTGCGCTAACCGCACTACGCCAGGTAGCTGAATTCCTAGATCCCTCATAAATTCCATTTGATCATCCGCTTCAAGCACGGCTATCTCCGCCTCAATTTTGGCGGATAGGACGACCAATGGGATTCCGCGCTGTTGAGCAAAATTGACGAGTTGATCTTCCCCAGGGAAAGTCCCCTCCATTAACTGCTCTTCATCCACATTGACCACTAAGATCATCGGTTTATCAGTCAAAAAGGTATAGCCTTGGATGAGCGTCTGCTCTTCACTGGCAAGCTCAAGCTGATAGAAGGGTTTTTCATCCTCCAAGTGAGCAGCGATTTTACGCAATACTTCTAATTCCTCGCGTTGTTCCGCGGTGATTTTCTTTTTTGACGTGGTAATGCGTTCAATACGCTTCTCGACAAAGTCTAAGTCAGCAAAGAGCAACTCCAGATCAATGGTCTCTAGATCGCGCAGTGGATTAATATCGTCATCCACATGGGGGATATCCTCATCTTGAAAGGCGCGCACAACATGGATTAAAGCATCAACATGGCGGATATCTTCCACAAAACTATTGCCCACACCTGCCCCGCTACTGGAACCCCGAACTAACCCTGCAATATCCACCACTTCCAATTGCGCATAGGTTGTTTTCTTAGGTTTAAAAACAGAGGATAAATAATCAATACGCCCATCAGGAATATTGGCAATACCTTTGTTTGTTGAAGTTTTGCCAGAAAAAAAATCTGAAATATCCGCTTCACTGTCGGTAAGTAAATTAAATACAGTTGTTTTACCAGTCATCGGTAATCCAACAATTCCACAAGATAACATTTTATTACCCCTAAACTTTTATTCGTTTAATGAGTCATATAGGATTTTCTGAATATCCTCGAAAATTTGGGAAAATTTACTCTCAGCTTCTAGCAGTTTTTTTACGTCTGAATGCAGCGCTGAAATCTCATATTGTTTTTGCCAATTTTCAATATCTTCTGGGGTGAGCTCCTGACCACTCATCTGTTTCTGTTGCAATTCAAATTGCATAGTGCGCAGGGATGTGTACATTCCTTTTACAGCCTCATCCCCATCAATTGCGGCACGCGCTTCAACGAGGGTAACCCACTCATCACTCTCTTTTAAGGCACGAGCTAAATCATAAGCTTTATCATATACGTTCATTGTAAACCTCCAAGTTAAACATTTTACTTTATTTACTATACTATTTTTTATATAATGCAGACAAGTACAAAAGGAGGTATTCTAGTGATAAACATCGGAATTTTACTATTTCCAGACGTCGAAGAGCTCGATTTCGTGGGTCCCTATGAAACAATTTCTTATATCAATAAATTACATCCGAACAGTGCAATTGTCGAATTAGTTGCCAAGGACCTCAAACCTGTCCGTGCTTATAACGGATTAAGGGTATTGCCTGATGCGGTTATCAGCACCGAAAAATGCTACGATGTGTTGGTTATTCCAGGGGGTCAGGGTCGGCATCAAGCCATGTTTGACCCAGAAATTATTAACTATGTGAAACGGCATGCCGCTCATAACGCCATGCTTTGTTCGGTCTGCACAGGGGCATTCATTTTAGGTGAAGCTGGGCTATTAGTCGACTTAGAGGCAACCACTCATTACACGGCAATTGATGAATTGCGCCAACGGTATCCTCGTACCTGTGTTGTTAAAAAACGTGTCGTGCAGAATGGCCGAATCTGGTTAGCCGCGGGTATTTCTTCAGGAATCGATCTTTCTCTTCAGCTGATTAGTCACCTATTCAGCCCAGAGGACAGCGTACTAATCGCAGAACGATTGGAGTATCGTCCCCACGAACAATAGTTGAGTGGCCGCTTCGCGTCCGTTGAATGCGCTGCGCGCGTCAAGCAATGGTCAAACGGTTGTAAAGGAGGCGCTGAAGCTCTGGTTAAACATTTCAACAGGCGATGGTTAAATGATGCAGAATCCTAAAATATAATCTTTGCCGCAGGCAACTCATCGATGTGATCCCCGGTCCCGTGTCCCTGGTCCCTTTTTAACTATACCGTAATTGTCCACTATTTGATTTAACGGGGGTCTGCTACTTTTAAACGATTGATCACTGTAACAAGATTATCCACAATATGTTGATGATAGCGTGCGCCTTTAGCGGGGTCGGAGGCTGTTGGGCATCCTGCTACGCCCATCGATTCGGGCAGGTGGCTAGCAGCTTCTGCATAACTAGACGGCACATAACAAAGCGTATCTTGCCCATTGGCTGGGTCCACATGATATAAAGAGCTGTCGACCAAAGGAAAGTCGATAGCTTTTTCCATTTGCACCAATTCAGGATAGCGGTGCCACATGTGACTACTTTCAATGGCATCTGCATGGCCCACCTTCCCGAAGCCCAAGTCCACAACGATTTCTTTGGACAAATAAGCGGGGTCTGCAACGACAATGTTCACATTAAGCTGGCGTTTCATACGCTCTGCAGCGATTTGCATCCACATGATATTGACGATGCGATGGCCATTAAGGAGCACGAAATTCTGAAAACCATGGGTTGCTAAAGATTCTATCAGATCATAAACATACTCAATGAGTATTTCGGGTCGAATTGTAATCGTACCTGGCAATACCATATGATGGGGACTAAACCCGCACCAGATTGGTGGTGCAACGACACATTCCGCCAATTCTGCCACATGTTCAGCGAGCGTTTGTGCTACATAGGAGTCGGTACCAATCGGCAAGTGTGGTCCGTGCTGTTCAACGCTACCGATTGGGACAATTACAGTGTCCAATCCAGCTGCCAGCAGATCCGCAATCTCCGGCCAAGTCATTTCGGCAATCAAAACTTTTTTATTCATAATAAACCTCCAACCTATTTTTTTGCAGGAAAACCCATATAATTAGCGAATTATCGCATATAAAGTTTAACAGGAGGTGCTACATTTGCGCAAGGTTGATCTTAAACTCAACACTTATTACAAGTATGCTGAGCTAACTCAGTATCTAAAAGATGTAGAGGAGAACTATCCGGAATTGGCTTCGCTTGAATCGATTGGTAAGTCATGGGAAGGCCGCGATATCTGGGCGATGACCCTCACCAATACCGCGACAGGCTGTCCCAGTGATAAAGCCGCCATTTATGTAGACGGAAACATTCACGCGGGTGAAGTAACGGCTGCTATGGTTGCACTAGCCACGATTGATCGCTTGGTCAGTCAGTTCGGATACGATGAAGAAGTGACCCATCTCATGAATACCAAGACGTTTTATATTTTGCCACGGGTCAATCCAGATGGTGCCGAAAAATATCTGACAACTCCCCACCAATTACGTTCTAGCGTACGACCCTACCCAGAGGAAGGTATTGCCGATTTACCTGGACTTCATCCCGATGACGTCGATGGCGATGGTAAGATTCTCTGGATGCGTGTGCATGACGATCATAAAGGGGAATGGCGCATTTCCGCAAAAGACAAGCGAATTATGTTGCCGCGGCGCCCAGGCGAACGCAAGGGTCCTTTCTATCGAATTTACAAAGAGGGCTTTATTAATCAGTTTGACGGTGAACCCTTTGCTTACCATCGCACACCGTGGGGCTTGGATCTCAACCGCAACTTCCCATCAAATTGGAGCAATGAAAATAAGTCGGGCGGCACTTACCCTACTGCAGAACCTGAAGTCAAGGCGATTGTCGACTTTATTTTAGCTCACAAGAATATTGGTGCTTTGAACTGTCTCCATACAACGGGCGGATTTTACTACCGTAATCCATACACCTACAAAGATGAGGAAATGGATCAAGATGACTTGCGATCTACGATAGAAATCGCTCGTGAAGGTTTTTATAACACGGGTTATAGTGATATCAAATCCAACAACCGTTCAACCCTTACAGAATGGGCTTACGAGCACCTGGGCATGATTGGCTATACCACAGAGTTATGGAATCGCCAATCCCGAGCAGGGCTCACTCGCGAGATGTTAGCGGATGCCCAAACGGTAGAAGCCAAAGAAGCCATCGAACTGAAATTGTTGGAGTGGAATGATCGCGAATTATGTGGACGTGGTTTCATTGACTGGAAACCATTTGACCATCCCCAACTGGGTCAGGTAGAAATTGGCGGCTGGGAATATAAATTCTGTTCCCAAAACCCTCCTCATCAATTGCTTGAGCAGGAATGTCATAAGAATGCCCTATGGATGCTCGCTCATGCCTCTGCATTGCCTGAAGTTGCCATCGGCGAGGTGACAACAGAGAAGCAAAAAGAAGGTCTGTATAAACTCACGGTACAATGTGAGAATCACGGCTATTTGCCAACCTATATTACCAACAAAGGCAAAGCCATCGGTGCGGTTAAACCAGATTCCCTTCATCTTGAGGGTGAGGGTTTTACTGTATTTGCTGGTAAACCGAAAGCAGAGATTGATTTCCTTGAAGGCTATATGAATGGCCAACAGAGTCGTTATCTGAGCTTTGGTGATGCTGCAAAATCTGTGAAGAAATGTGTCTTTATCATTGATGCACCGGAATTGCCCTGTACCATTAACCTCAAACTCAAGAGCCAACGCGGCGGTACTGTGACGAAAACAATTACCATCGAGTAGACTTACACAGAAAAATAGAAACTGGGGCTCAGCTTTAACTGAGCCCCAGTTTTTTCAGCTAAATTGACCCATCTAATCTTCTGCTTGAATAATCACCTTAGCAACTCTACTCCAATCAAAGCACGTTCTAAGACAGTTGTTCACGTCTTCAAGGGTGATTTCGTCAAGTATAATTGGATAGTCGTTAAAATCGATTCCTTTAAAGAAGAAGGTGACATAGCGATTGGCTATCGTTGCTTGACTATCAAAGCTCAACGAATAAAGCCCCTTAAATTTACGTTTGATTCTTTGGAGATCCGCTAGGCTGATGCCCTCTTGCTGTACGAGGGCGATCCCCTGGCGCAATTCTTCTTTTAAGGCCTGAGGATCAGGTGTAGGCCCCCCCATATAGATATAGGCATAGGTGGTTGCCCCTTCATAATGAATATCGAAATCTTCTGTCACCAGACCTTGTTCATAGAGCTTATTATAGAGCACGGATGACTGATCCAGTAGTGCGGTGCATACGACAACGTTTAATATTTCATATTTCAGTAGTTCACGCCCCGTCTTTCCGCCTAAGTCATTTTTAATACCTAATGCTAATAAAGGAATGGCTACTGACATATGATCTACCTTATCGGATTGATGAATTGCAGCAGGTTCTGATGGATAAAATCGTTCGATCGGGCGTGCGGGCAAAAAGGTTTTCTGCTTCTGATTCTCTTCAATTAATATACGAATCTCTTCAACATCAAAATCACCGACTATGTAAAGTACCATATTTGAAGGATGGTAGAAGGTGTTGTAGCAGGTATACAACATCTCTGCTGTAATCTCACTAATCGTATCGACCGTACCCGCGATGTCAATACGTACGGGATGCTGATGGTACATGCCCTCCAGCAGATTACGTTGTAGCCGCCACTCAGGATGATCATCATACATTTTGATTTCTTGCGCAATGATTCCTTGTTCTTTGGCAACAGATTCTGCTGTAAAGTAAGGATTCTGCACGAAATCCACAAGTCTAATTAGGCCCTTTTTGAAATTGCGCGTGCCATAAGCCATGTAAGCGGTCATATCATTGGAAGTATACGCGTTAACTGATACGCCCATTGCTGAAAACTCTGCAAAAATATTGCCGTCTTGTTCGTCAAACATTTTGTGTTCCAAAAAGTGGGCGATTCCTGCTGGAACTTTTTGATGCTGCCCTTCAATATCACAAAACTCATTATCATTAGAACCATAGCGGGTGGCAAACAACGCATAATTACTGTGATAACCGCGTTTCGGATGAATAATTAATGTCAGTCCATTGCTTAATTGCGCCGTATATTGCGTCTCATTTAAATTCGCAAGAGTAATTTTATTCATCAGCGCTACCTCCCTGCGGACTCAGAAAATAAACCGTATCAAATGTACTGTGTTGAGCGGCATTTTGCACCTCTATAAGAGTCACCTTATTAATCGCTTCTTCCATCTCAGACACACTCCAGCTGCGCCCTGCCAAAAGACCGGTCATTTCGTATTCAATACCACCACCTGAATAATCTTCGAGCGACCACAGATAGTTAATCAGGCTCGTTTTCGCTTGCTCCAATTCAGAATCACTGATTTGACCATCAACCAGATCTTGCCAGCATTGCTTAATAAGTTTGGTAGCCGCTTCAAATTTATCTAACTCTATGCCAGCCTCAATAAATACCATCTGTTTATTGCGTTGCATCCCAGAGTGGGCATAATAGGCTAAGCTATGTGCCTCACGGACCGTATTGAAAATCTTGCTATGTGTACCGCCCCCCAGAATACTGTTAAACAGAATATGGGCCGGCAATTGATTAGAAAGCGGACTGATCTTTGAACGCAAACTCATAATCAGCTTGCCTTGGAATAAGTCGTCCTTCTCAATAACGATGCGTTCAACGATTGGATCTTTCTGCAAGGTGCGTTGTGTTACGCTCGCAATCGCTGACTGTTTTCTCACTTTAATAGTTTTACGAAACAGTTTCTCAACCTCTTGGGAAACCACATCACCGACCACAAAAACTTCGATTGGAGCGGTGTTAATTAATTCTCGGTAAAACTCTGTTAAGTTCTTTGGAGTAATAGCAGGAATGTCTGTAAGTCGACCGTAAGCTGGTATGGCAAAAGGCTCGTTTTCACAGCTCAATTCGATGCAACGCTGCATTGCCCAGCTTTCTTTATCATTAAAGACACTCTCAATTTCTTGCTGGAGGACCTGTTTCTCCTGTTCTACATAATCCGCATGTAAATAGCCCTCTTGAAATTGCGGGTTATACAGGATTTGTTCAATAAAATATAGACCTCTCTCAAAAATATTTTCATCACAATTTAAATATTTTGCGTTAGGAAGTTGTAATGTAATTTCTATGATTTGATGTTCACCGATTTTTCGTGCACGGATTGTCAGGCGTGAGCCATAGTTGTCTTCTAAAGCCTGTTCGAGCAATAAAGCAGTTGGAAAAGCTTGCGTACCACGCTGCAGTACTTTGGATAAAAGCACTCCCCAGGTAGTCTGTTCATCGATGTTACGGATTAAACTAAGTTTAATTGTAGTCGTTTTAAATTTTGGCTCCCGATTGATATGTAAATTGAAACCAGGAGCTATTTTTTTAACATATTGTTCGCCCATTACATCACCTTTTCTTTATAAAATCTAAGCATATGACTCCCTGCCTATTACAGTTTTCTTTTGAAACCCAGATTAACTGAAATTATATCATAAGTAATCGCCAAGCGATAGCCAAGTGATGATGGCTAGGCGATAGGGGTTCTGGTTGAACGATGGCTAAGCAATTGTAGAGGCACTTATTGCACGCACGCACCACTATGTTCGGTCTGAGCTCGTTCAGCTCACTAATTTTCAGGGTAAAATTGACGGGTTGAGGATTTGGTACTCATCGGGTCTTCGATTTATTTGACCACGAAGAACACGAAGGGCACTGCTTAACGCTTCATATTGCCGATAGGCAATCCCACAACCACTTGCCCATTGAGAACAATGTAGTGATACTCACCCCGATTCCTGATCCCCGAATAACAAGAAAATCCCTTATCTTTTCAAATCTACACGAAACATGCAAACAAGCTATATACAAAAAGCCAATAGGCAAAGTTCTGGGTTGACTATGAGCATCCTTGATCGCACACGATTAAGATTAGGATTACTGCTGTCTATATGTGCTATTGCTAAGAATAGAAGATTGACAACATTGCGCGTGACCATTGGGGACAGTCCCTTTTGGTCAGAAATTGACCATTGGGGACAGTCCCCAATGGTCATCCCTGTGGGTAGTAGTTCTCATTTGACCATGCATTCATAGGGCTCCATAAATATTCTATTTCTGCGTTACTCGGAAAAACACTTGCTCAGCATACTTAAACGTATCGCTTCCCTTTGTGT
>CAZVAO010000085.1:0-10400 GCA_964625175.1 uncultured Clostridiaceae bacterium | reverse complement strand
GACATCTTGTGAGCAGCATGAGTAGTATGCAAACCACTATGACTTCAATGCCGACGCGTTCGCGTTCTGGTGGCGGCGGCTCTAGCTTCGGCGGCGGCTTCAGTGGCGGCGGCGGCGGCGGGGGTGGCGGCGGTTCTTGGTAAACCCACGAACACCGCTTTCCAGTACCTAGTTCATTTTTAGCTGAGTAATCAGTGTGTGAAATAGCAAGAAAGCAAGATTACAAGCGTAGTCTTGCTTTTTTATAGCATCTCCTGATTAAGAGGTGGGTGACATGTGAGAGGATGGATAAAGGTTGAAATTATTACCTAAGTAAGCATATGTCTATTAATTAAGGTGAAAATAAGGTATAATTATTAGTTGGTGGTGAATAGATTGATTTTGACAGAAAAAATAGAAAAAATCTTAACTCTGGTTGAACGTCCAGCGCGTTATACCGGGCATGAATATAATAGCATCAAAAAAGACTTTGCTTCAGTGACAACTCGGATTGCCTTAGCTTTTCCCGATTTATATGATATCGGAATGGCCTATCCAGGCTTTCAGATTTTGTACCATTTGATTAATAGTCAAGAACATGCTTTAGCGGCACGTGTTTTTGCCCCTTGGCCAGACATGGCGAAACTGATGGCTGAACATGAGATTCCCTTATTTACTTTGGAAGAACATCGTCCCGTACGGGAATACGATATGGTTGGGTTTACTTTGCAGTATGAACTTGGCTATCCCGCAATCTTGCAAATGTTGCACCAAGCCGGGATTCCACTTTATGCAGCAGAGCGAAGCATAGATGATCCTTTCGTGATTGCTGGTGGTCCCTGCACATCAAATCCTGAACCTGTGGCTCCTTTCTTTGATTTGATCCTATTAGGCGAATCCGAAGAGGCGTTACCTGAATTGATTGAAGCCCATCGCCAATGGCGTGCAAGTGGCGCCAATCGACAGGCTTTCTTAGAGCGTGCTGCAGAGATTGGCGGCATCTATATTCCTTCATTCTATGAGATAACTTATCAAGATGATGGAACCATAGCGGCAATCACGCCAACGAATGAAAAAGCCCCATCGCGGGTGAAGCGACGCATTTTAAGGGATTTGGATCACGCACTCTATCCAACTGCTCCTGTAATTCCCTATGTGGATGTGCCCCATAATCGCATGATTTTAGAAGTGTTCCGGGGTTGCCAGCGGGGCTGCCGGTTCTGTCAGGCGGGCTATATTTATCGTCCAGTCAGAGAGAAAAAGGTGCAAACCTTAACCGATCAAGTGCAGGAACTCATCCGCAATACAGGATTCGATGAGGTATCGCTCATGTCTTTGAGCACCAGCGATTATTCGTGTATTCGTGAACTGTTAGTTGATTTAAACGAGATTTTAATTCCTCAAGATATTAATATTTCATTACCATCGCTGAGGATTGATAATTACGATATTGAAATTGCGAATCAGGTGCAAAAGGTGCGCAGTTCTGGCTTAACATTAGCGCCAGAGGCGGGAACACAGCGCATGCGTAACGTCATCAATAAGCAAGTCACTGAAGAAGATGTGATGTCATCTATTGGTGCTGCCGTTGAGTCGGGTCTTAAGCGCGTGAAGTTGTACTTCATGATCGGTTTACCAACAGAAGAGGAGCAAGACTTCTTAGGTATTATTGATCTTGGGTATCGCGTTGCCAAGTTAGGTCAACACGGTCCGTTAAACGTCACAATTAGCGCCGCAGGATTTGTTCCAAAGCCCCATACACCGTTTCAATGGGTCGCTCAGGACAGCATGGCTGAGTTTAAGCGCAAACAGAAAATGATGCTGAGTGCCGTTAAGCGCTATCGTTATATCAAATTCAATTACCATGATGCCGAAATATCCCATCTCGAGGCCGTTTTGGCGCGGGGGGATCGTCGTTTGGCACCTGTGATTGAACGCGCGGTCGAACTCGGTGCCTATTTTGATGGTTGGAGCGAGTATTTTCAATTGGCACGGTGGGAGCAGGCCTGGCGCGATTGTCAGGTTGATCCTGCCTTCTATGCCCAGCGTCAGCGCCCTTATAGCGAAATCCTACCGTGGGATCACTTAGATTCGGGTGTAACGAAAGAATTCCTCTGGGCGGAATATCAAAAAGCACTAAATGTCGAACTGACCCTGGATTGTCGCGAAGGTGGTTGTACGAATTGTGGGGTTTGTATGGACTTTGGAGTGGACCTCGAGATTGCGAGGGAAGAATAATATGCAATACTGGATTCGATTTAAAAAACAGGGATTTCAAAAATATATCTCACATCGCGATATGCTCCGGGTCTTCACACGGGCCATGCGCCGTGCGGGTCTACCCGTGGCGCTCTCGCAAGGATTTAATCCCCATTTGCTGATTTCTTTCTCGCCGCCGATTGAATTAGGCGTGGCCAGTGAAGCAGAATATCTATCACTTAATCTGCATACCGAAATGGCTGTAGCGGAAATCATCCGAACACTGAACCGTACACTACCGATTGGATTAGAATTGGTTGAGGGTATGGCAATTCCCACTAAAGTCACCAATTTAATGGCCTGGATCGAATCGAGCCGTTACCTCGTGACTGTGGACCATGTGCCAAACTTAGACCAAATCCTGAAGTCAATTGAAGAAGCAACGGCAATCGTTCGTCAACGTCGCAGTAAACGCGCCGTTAGAGACGTGGATATTCGACCTTGGATTCATGATCTTGCGATATGCAATGACAATACGTTTTTAGTACAGCTGCAAACCGGTCAAAATGGCAACTTGAAAATCAGCCAATTTATGAGTTTGTTTGCGCTTTTCGGAGGCAGCTCAGATGTCACATGGCAGGCCACAAGACTGGAGCTATATGGCAGAAACAATGCCGAGCTAGTAACACCATTAGTGTTACTACAACATTTAAAAGAAAGGGGGGAAACAATTGGCAAGTGAAATTATTGTAAACGTCAATGCTCGTGATATTCGACTTGCATTGATGGAGAATGGCCAGTTGCAGGAGATTTACTTCGAGAAACACGATCAACAGCGCTTAGCGGGGAATATTTATAAGGGTAAAGTCACAAACGTTTTACCAGGAATGCAAGCGGCTTTTATTGACATCGGTTTAGAGAAGAATGGTTATCTTTATGTAACGAATGCCGTAGCATTTAGTGATGTTTATCAAAAACAACAACCTTCAAAGCGAAAACGACGTAAAATAAACGAAATTTTGCATCAGAATCAAGACGTTATTGTTCAAATAACGAAAGAACCTTTGGGAACAAAGGGGGCCCGTGTGACATCGCGCATCTCGTTGCCGGGGCGATATCTTGTTTACACACCTTTGGATACCCGTATAGGGGTATCACACAGGGTGAACAGCGAGCGTGATCGCAAGCGTCTTAAGAGCCTTGCAAACTCATTATCCAGCAAGGAAGGCTTAATCGTTCGCACAGCAGCGCTTAGCGTTAGCCAAGCGGAGCTGCAAAGAGATTTTGAATTTTTGAAGCGTTTATGGAACAACATTAAACAAAAAGCAAAAACGGTAAAGGCGCCCGCTCTATTACATGAGGATGCAGATCTCATTTTCCGTTCAATAAGAGATGTTTTTGAAAGCGACGTAACCCGTTTTATGGTAGACGATCGCAAAGTTTATGAACGTGTGCTATCCATCGCGAGTGATCTAGCGCCACAAATCGTAGATAAAGTGTTCCATTATACGCAAAAGCGCAATATTTTTGATACCTATGGTGTCGAGGGCGAAATTAACAAGGCGTTAAAGCGCAAAGTATGGTTAAAGTGTGGGGGGAACCTCATCATTGATCGCACCGAGGCATTAACGGTTATTGATGTGAACACCGGCAAATTTGTTGGAAAAAGTAATTTAGCAGACACCATCTTGAAAACCAATTTAGAAGCCGCTGCCGAAATTGCGAGACAGTTGAGACTGCGTGATATTGGTGGAATTATTATTGCAGACTTCATTGATATGAACACCGATTTAAATCGTACCAAAGTGATTGATGCTTTAAAAGAAGCGATGATCAGCGACCGATCGCAGCCCGATGTTTTAGGGATTACGAGTTTAGGTTTGATTGAGATGACTCGTAAGAAAATGAATTATGGCTTATCTGAGCTCTTGCAAAAAGAGTGCCCGTATTGTGAAGGCACGGGCACGATGATGTCTGAGGATGCGATGGGCAGTTTCTTGGAGAACGAATTGAAGAAGTTCTTCTTAACCTATGAGAGCGAAGCCGTGTTAATTGAGGTCAATCCTCTCGTAGCAGCCGTTCTCATTGGAGCAGGTGGTTCTAATTTGAATCGCATAGAGAAAGAATGCCAAGGTCAGATCTTTATCCGCGGGGCAGAACATCGGCAGATTAAAGATTGGTCAATCATCTCTTCAGGCACCGCAAAATCGGTTGAACTACAAGCTTTACCGGTTAGCGTCGGCGATCGATTTACAGTTGTAATCGAAAATCACCATCAGAGTAATGCTAAGATTGGCATCGCCCGCATCAACGGTTACGTGATCCAAGTGCAGCAGGGCGGCGACTATGTCGGCAAGCGCGCACGAATAGAGATTGAAAAGACAACAAAAACCTATGGAATTGCTAAAATAGTTTAGTTTTGTCGCGGTCCTGTATTGCTTTTTGGGGATGAAACTGATATTATACTTAGTTGTAGTGCTTCGTCAAAACCGCTCGAGCTGGGTTGGAAAGCCTTATTGGCTACCTGAGTTGCGGCGAGTCTCAGACAGGGAGGTGCAGAAATGTACGTAGTAGTAGAAATTGGTGGACGCCAATATCGTGTTACCGAAGGTGATAAATTCCGAGTTGAGTTGTTGGCAGCTGAAGCAGGCAGTGATGTTTGTTTTGATAAGGTTTTATTAGTCTCTAACGGTGAGAACACAGTGGTCGGTAAACCATACGTTGAAGGTGCTAGCGTAAACGCTAAGATTCTGGAGCACGGTAAAGGAAAAAAAGTCGTATTTATGAAATATCGACCTAAAAAAGATTACCGTCGTAAACAGGGCCATCGTCAACCGTACACTTTGCTTGAAGTTACCACAGTAACGAGCTAGAAGATGATTCGTGCAATAATCTGGCAAGATCCACAGAAGCACATATTTAAGTTTAGCATTAATGGACATGCAAATTATGATGAGGCCGGCAGCGATATCGTCTGTGCAGCCGTATCCGCTTTAGTCATTTCCACAATTAATGGATTAACTGAGATAGTTGGAACTCCGGTTGATTGCCTTATAGAAGAAGACATGACTTTGTGTGAAATACCCTTGGAATGTTCACCGAGTCAGCAGCAGTATAATCAAATACTGCTTCAGACGATGAGCTTAGGATTATCAGAGATTGCCAAGGAATACCCTGATTATCTAAAGATCAAAAAGATTACCTATCCCTTACCAGGAGGTGAAGACAATGCTTAAAATGAATATTCAACTATTTGCACATAAAAAAGGTGTGGGTAGTTCTCGTAATGGACGTGACAGTGCGGCTCAACGCCTAGGTGTTAAACGTCATGATGGTCAACATGTTTTAGCTGGTTCCATTTTAGTTCGCCAACGCGGTACTAAGATTCATCCAGGTAGCAATGTTGGTCGTGGTGGAGATGATACGCTATTTGCTTTGATTGACGGTGTTGTATCTTATCAACACTTAGGAAAACGACGCAAAAAAGTTTGTATTTTACCTGCTAAGCACATTGCTGATTAGGTCTAAATAGATTCTCCAACTATGGAATATGGAACTCGGAGATCGTATCCGGTTCTGCAAGTTTAACTACAGAAACTTCCGGGGAACCGGAAGTTTTCTTTGTGTTGTATTTCAATGGCTATTATACGGCGGGTCAGTTTTGTTTTTAGGCATTCTGACGTATAATAAAGGGGTAAGCTAGACCGTTTCTCGGAAAGGAGCAAAGGCATGTTTATTGATAAAGCAAAAATATACGTTGCAGGAGGCCATGGAGGCAATGGCATTGTAGCGTTTCGACGAGAAAAATTTGTGCCTTTTGGTGGTCCTTCTGGGGGCAATGGCGGCAATGGCGGCTCTGTTATTTTCGAAGTTGACAAAGGTTTGCGAACCTTAGTCGACCTCCAATACCAACGTAAGTATTCTGCAGAGCGCGGCCGTCACGGTGAAGGGTCACGCAAAAATGGCAAACGGGGAGAGAATATCTTCATTAAGGTGCCTCTAGGAACCATGATCTATGATGACGATACGAATACTTTATTAGCCGATTTAGTTCAAGAAGGCCAGATCTTTATTGCTGCAAATGGCGGTAAGGGCGGACGCGGTAATATCAGTTTTGCGACCCCCGTGAACCGGGCACCTGATTTGGCGGAAAATGGTTTGCCAGGCGAAGAGCGGGCTTTGCGCTTAGAGTTGAAATTACTAGCAGATGTTGGGCTGGTGGGCTACCCGAGTGTTGGGAAATCAACCTTGCTTTCTGCTGCTTCTGCAGCTAAGGCTAAGATTGCAGATTATCATTTTACAACAATAAAACCACAATTGGGGACGGTTTATCTTGAGCAAGGTCAGTCTTTTGTGCTCGCAGATCTACCAGGGTTAATTGAGGGTGCTGCTTCAGGTCTCGGTCTTGGTCATGAATTTTTACGTCATATTGAACGCACCCGTTTGATTATCCATGTTTTAGATGTAGCGGGTTTTGAAGGACGCGACCCCATAGAAGATTTTCACAGCATTAATGAAGAATTAGCGGAATACGATGCAAAATTAGCGCAACGACCCCAGATCATAGCCCTTAATAAGTTTGATTTAATCAATGAAATTGAATTTGTTCAAGAAATCATAGATTACTTCACGGAGCAAGGCTACCAAACCTATTTAATTTCAGCTGTAACAGGTGAAGGTGTTAAAGCGCTCATGCGTGCTGCTTACCTAAAGTTGGAAGAAATCATTGCGGCTGAGCCTGAAGTGGAGGAAGATGAGATCGAAATGGTTATCACGGTTCCTGATCTTTTAGAGGCCCCGTTCACAATAAGCAAAGAGGACGACATCTTCGTCGTCATGGGACCAACACCCAAACGTTTGGCTTCAATCACCGACTTCGAGAATCGATCGGCCGTCATTCGTTTTCAGCGCCTCTTAAAAAAATCTGGTATTATTGAGGCCTTAAAAGAAGCAGGAATTGAAGAAGGCGATACCGTTCGTTTCCATAATATTCTTTTTGATTATTTCGATGATGATGAGTTTAAATCATAAGCGTTCGAATTGGCGTAGTTAGGAGTGAGATTTATGGGGGATCAACGCCGAATAGGCGTTTTTGGCGGCACATTTGACCCGATTCATGTTGGACATCTATACATTGCAGCAAATGCTCAATCGGCTCTAGGGCTTGAACAGGTTATTTTGATGCCATCAGGAATTCCGCCGCATAAACGCAATAAGAATATAACCGCCTCCCACCATCGTTTCCAGATGTGTGAGTTGGCTATCGCCAATGAAGAGGTCTTCACCGTATCCGACTTAGAAATTAAGCGAGAGGGGATTTCCTATTCTATTCTAACTTTGGATGAACTTCAAGCAAGCTATGGCGAATCCGTCGAATTGGTTTTCATTATCGGCGGTGATATGTTAGCGGATTTACCAAGTTGGCATCGCGTGGAAGCGTTATTGACAAAATACCACGTTTTAGCCTTATCTCGGCCGGGTTATAACCTAAACGAGGTGATGGCTAAAAATCCCCTACTACAGCAATACCGCCATCGTATTTGGATCCAGGAAATTCTGCCAATCGAGATATCGGCGACGGCCTTACGCGCCAGTATGATCAAGGGTCAGAATGTGCGTTATTTAATACCCGATTCGGTCTTAGCATATATCCAAGCTAACAACATTTATGTGAATAGGTGTGACAATGAAGATTAATGAATTAAAACAACACTTAGAATCAAGGTTCAGCGCACATCGCTATCTCCACACCATCGGAGTGGCCAATGAGGCACGACGTTTAGCGCGAATCTACGGAATAGACGAGCGTGAAGCAGAAATAGCAGGCTTACTGCATGACTATGCTAAAAACTTTAGTGATGATGAATTGCTCACCTATGCGTTGCAAGCGGGTTTGCCGATCAGTGAAGCTGAGCGCTGCGCACCCCACTTACTGCACGGTCCGGTTGGAGCACTTTTGGCAAAAAGCGATTATCCGAATATCAGTGAAGCCATTGTGCAAGCGATCCGCTGTCATACGACAGGGGAGAGGCAGATGGGGGACCTTGCGAAGATTATCTACATCAGTGATATTATTGAACCCAATCGTCATTACCCAGGAGTCGCCGAACTGCGCGCGAGTGTTGGACAGCCACTCAATGAACTAACAGTCAAAGTCATCGATAGTGTGATTCTCTTTTTGATTGCCAACCAGGTGATTATTGACCCACAGACAATCGTTGTGCGCAACGAAATGGTCGCACAGATTAAGAAATCTTGCCAAAGGAGTTAACCTTAGAATATGAAAACAATGCTCTCTAAGATAACTTGGAAACGCGTTTTAATCGCAGTGGTGATCGTCATCATTGCAACTTTGGCATGGTCTGGCTACCAGGCTTGGTCGATTCTGCAAGGCATGTATGATGGCAGTGTCCTACAGCCGATTGATCAGCCAACCGAAAACGAACCCATAAACGTTTTGATTATGGGGGTTGATGCGTTGCCAGGTCGCTCAGATACCAATATATTTGTCAGTTATAATCCGCTTACCAACCAAGTTTTAGCCCTATCCTTACTGCGCGATACCCAGGTCAATATCCCTGGAACTTGGAAGAGCACCGGTAAACCTTATGGTGTTCAAAAACTAGGACATGCCCATTCCTATGGGGGGATTCCGCTGGCGGTTCAGACCGTAGAGGAATTTTTAAATGTCAATATCCATTACTATGCGCGCTTAGATTATTCGGTATTGCACGAAATTGTGGATGCCATTGGGGGCGTGCCGATTACAGTCCCCTTCGATATGAAGTACGATGACTATGCGGGCAATTTGCATATTGATCTTAAAGCAGGTTATCAGGTTTTAGATGCGGAACAAGCCGAGGAATTCCTAAGGTGGCGCAAGAATAATGATGGCTATGGGGATGGGGATGTCGGTCGCGTTGAGCGCCAACAAGCATTTATTATGTCCGCTATCGACCAACTTGTTGATATTCAAACCATTTTCAAACTGAACAAGCTCGAAGATATCGTTTCGCGCAGCATCGATACGAATGCGGATCCCGCTTTTATGTTTGAAACATTCAAAGATATAGTTGTAGGCTTTGATTTTGATAATAACTTTAGAATGGTCAGCAATCCTGGTAAAGCGGTTGGGGCGTCGTGGGTGACCGAAGGTGAAGACCTCATTGCTTTAAGAGCGCTGATCCAAGACCACATGGCACCCAATTTCACCGAAGATGTTCTGGTAAAAGTGGTCAATGGAACCTACGAGAAAGGTTTGGCGACTAGAGTAGCCGCAGAACTATCGGAATACCCCCACATCTTTGCAACAGCAGATGAGCAGATGGTGGATTCAATCGCGGTGACAGAGGTCACCTGTTATACAGAAGATAGCATTGGCATTTATGTTGCCAAAATCGTTAACGCAGAGCACAACGTTTTGCGTGGCGAAGCAGACGAACAGCAAACGGCAGATATTGTGATTGTGCTTGGCCGCGATTATCGCAGCTAAAACATCATTCATTTGTTAAAAATAGGAGGCAAAATTTTGCAAAATCGAGAACAAGCTTTAAAAGCTGTTGAGTATGGATTAGAGAGAAAGGCCCTTAAGCCTGTGTTGATGGATTTGACAAAACTAACGAGTATGACCGATTACTTTGTGATCTTGAGTGGCACCAATTCCCGTCAGGTCGAAGCCATTGCGGACGGAATCATCAAATCCTTTCGTGAGAATGAACAAATTGATGTGCTCCACAAAGAATCGGATAGAATCAGCAAGTGGGTCTTGCTCGATTACGGCGACATCATCATCCATGTATTCGATGAAGAGGCGCGTGAGTATTACGATCTAGAGCGTCTCTGGTCCGACGCCAAAATTGAGGAAATCCTCTAATGAATCAACCGGCTTATCAACACCTAGCACGATGGTATGAGCAATTGATGGAAGTGGATTATGACCATTGGGCTGCGTATATTCATCAATTAATCGATTCAAACCCTGCTGAAACAAAGATCCTTGACTTGGGGTGTGGAACAGCCGTTTTAAGCCGGAAATTAGCCGATCTGGGCTATAGCGTTATGGGCGTTGATGCTTCATCTGCGATGTTAAATGTCGCTTGGCAAAATAATGATCACCATCATTTACCGCTTATCCAGCAAGATATCACTGAACTGGAACTCGATCGGGAATTTGATGTGATTATCAGCACCTGCGATGTCTTTAACTATCTGACGACGGATGC
>CAZVAO010000084.1:0-10443 GCA_964625175.1 uncultured Clostridiaceae bacterium | reverse complement strand
AAGTCGCGCTGATCGTTCTCAGAAGTTCGTACGGTGAGTTCCATCACGGCTTCCCCTGGCACACTGTTAGCGGATGTTCCGCCATGGGTTGTTCCAACTAAAAGTACGTTGTTCGCATCACTGGCAATTTCACGGGCAATCACCGTCTGCAATGCTAAATTGATATAGGAAGCAATGCTCAGGGCATCGATCCCAGCATTGGGCCGTGAGCCATGGGCGTCTTTCCCATGAATCGTCACGCGCACTGCATCCCCTGAGCGATTCAATTTCCCGCGTCTACAGATCAATTTCCCGCTATGTGAATACTCATTCCCAACGGCTACATGCATACCAAAAGCGGCATCTACAGATGGATTCTCCATTAAACCATTGTTAATCATATCTTGTGCGCCCTGCAGTATTTCTTCAGCAGGCTGAAACATGAGTTTTACTGTGCCATTCAGCTCTGCCTCATGCTTCTTAAGAAGCTTTGCTGCTCCCAATAGCATTGCAGGATGACAGTCATGACCACAGGCATGGGAATTGCCATTTGTTGCTGCGAAATCAAGCCCTGTTTGTTCAGGAATTGGTAAGGCATCAATATCTGCTCTTAATAGAATTGTCTTTCCAGGGCTTCCGACCGTCGCTATGACCCCGGCTTTACCGCACAGCTGGGGTTCGTAACCATATTCTACGAGTTTCTTACTTATAAACTCAACCGTCTGCGGGAGATCAAACCCAATTTCAGCATACTGATGTAGTTCTCGTCTATTTTCGCTAATTTCTTGAGCTAGCTCCTTTGCCTCCTGTAGAATCATTTCTTTTAATTCTTCAATCATCATTATTCTCCCATCATTTCTAAATTGATATAACACAAGACCAGGTCCGTTATATCCGCTTCCGTTCCTGATCTTTGTCACTCATAATCTGTAATTAAGTATTCTATTTGATCGCTTAAATCCCTCTATTACAACAGATATAACCCACTATTACTCAATTAAAGGTAGCTTTCTGAGAAAACTAGAATTAATATTTCAAATTATTCACATTTCTTTCATCTTTCTTTGTTATACTTTGCCACAAGTGTATTTAATATCTCAAGATTAACCTTCCTATAAGGAAATATGGATAACATGCCTTGCTAGGTACCACCAATAGTTACCTAATACATTATGTAGTAGGATAACCGCTGTGCTACTCTGCAGCTAATAAAATTTGAGGACATTCTATTATGAAGAAAATGAAAAAAATACAGGTTATTCGACTAGCGACCCAGCTACTTTTTGTTGTCTTAACAATCGTAGGTCTTCTTATAAACCTTCAAACAACCATACTCATAATTACGATTACTACTTTCGTAGCTGGCGCATACTACTGCGGCTGGATCTGTCCCTTTGGAGCCATTCAAGACCTTTATGGCCGCTTTGGCCGGATTCTAGGTATTAAGAAACGCAAATTGCCAAAACTGGTTCAGAAGGTTCTCGTATTATTAAGATATCTTATGTATGCCCTATTTATGCTCTTTGCGACCGACCTCATGTTTACAATTATCGGTTTTGATCCCCGATCGAATTTTAGCCAGATGCTAATCGGACGGGTGCTCCCGATTGCGGCAACAATCATTATTATCTCGTTTACTCTAATTTCATTATTCTTTGATCGACCATTTTGTAATTATTTTTGTATTGAAGGAGCCAAATATGGCTTAATGAGCACGCTGAGAATCTTCACAATTAAACGTGATAAAGACAAATGTATTAATTGTAAATTATGCGATAAGGCATGCCCAATGAATATCGAGGTCTCCAAAGCGACCGATCTCAGAAACATTCAATGCATTAATTGCTTTGAATGCACCTCCGCTTGCCCTGTAGCACATACACTGAGCTACGGGCTTAGAACATTTGATAAAAAGACCCTTAAATATTACAGAAACATAATTGCGGTGGCAGCGATTGGTTTATTAGCAGTATATGCCTATCCGCTGTTGACGGATGATACTGCACTTACTCCTGGAGACATTAATGAACCAGAGGTCATTCAGAGTGTTGAAGATCCTGTGATTCCTGCGATCGAAGACCCGGTTATTCCGGTAATTGAAACCCCTATTACACCTGAACCAGAGGCCCCCGCAACTCCAACTGTTGAAGATTCAGTCATTCCTGATTCTGAAGATCCAATCACCCCTGTAGTTGTAGATCCGGCGCCACCCGTAGTTGTAGATCCAGTTCCACCAGTTTTAGAAAATCCTACACCTCCGATAATTGTAGATCCTAATGCCCTCACCGATGAGGAGTTAGCACTTCTGGGAGATGCAAAGGGCATTGACGATGGTATCTATACTGGCTCAGCGCAAGGCTATAGAGGATTGATTACAGTGGAAGTAACGGTTACCAAGCAAATGATTACTTCAATAGTAGTTGTCAGCCACAGAGAAGATATGAAATGGTATAACCGTGGTGTGCCCACCACTATATCTTTAATCATTGATAATCAGAGTACGGGGGTTGATGCTATAAGTGGTGCGACTTTTACATCGCAGGGAATCATTGAAGCAGTGGCCGATGCCCTAGCCTCGGCACGCTGATCAGTTCGCAACCCAAATTTTATATTTTCTTGATCTGCGGTATGAATAATGCCGCAGATCTTATTATTTGGGGACAGGTTCCTTTGTTTTCACTGTTAACAAGGGGACAGGTCCCGTGCAAAACGAGTGCCACTTGCCTTTTTTTTGTTGTATCTGTAACACTTACACGGGGACAGGTTCCTTACTGACAGGGAACCTGTCCCCATGTGGAGCTGATGTTGTTGGCAGGGATGATCTACTCTGTCTCAGCATAAAGAACAGCCCGGATCCGCCGCACACCGGCAGATGAACTCTGTTCCTTCACAATCCTGAATACACCCAGCTCACCCGTATTCTCCACATGAGGCCCACCACAGATTTCCTTTGACCTGCCGGGAATCTCGTAAACCTTGACACGGTCACCATATCTGGCATCAAACACACCGACTGCGCCATCAGCCCGTGCCTCATCCACGGTCATTTCTCTGCTGCTCACAGGGATCCCGTCGCGGATCGCTCGGTTGACCCGATTCTCAATCTCTTTCAGTTCATCCCCAGAAAGCTTACGCTCAAAGGAGAAGTCAAATCGCAGCCGTTCGCCATTGATATTGCTGCCCCGCTGCCTGACTCCTTCACCTAGCACCTCTCGCAAAGCACTATTGAGCAGATGGGTTGCCGTATGCAGTTTTACAGCCATGGGGCTCTGTTCTGTGAGTCCGCCCTTGAATCTGCCAGCGGAGGCAGTACGAGACAGTCTCTGATGCTCGGTAAAGCACTTGTCAAACCCAGCTCTGTCTACAGTGAAACCGCCTTCCTCAGCCAGTTCAACTGTGATTTCCAAAGGGAATCCGTAGGTATCGTAGAGCCTAAAGGCGCTTTCTCCGGTCAGCACACCGCCGGGTTCAAGCTCACCCAAAAAGCGCTCAGCCATCCTCAGGCCGGTCTCAAGGGCCGTGTTGAAGCGCTTGAATTCCTCAGTCAGTTGGCTGATGACATGTTCCCTGCGCTCCTCAACCTCCGGATAAGCTCCCCTATAGATTGCTATCACCGTTTGAGCCAGATCAGGCAACACATTATGCTTAATACCAAGAATGTGAAGCATGCGAACCGTTCGGCGGATCAGCCTGCGCAAAATGTAGCCCTGCTCAGTATTAGAAGGAACAAGTCCCATCGGATCTGACAGCACAAATACAGCTGCCCGGATGTGATCGGCAATAATCCGGAAGGCCTTCTCTGTCTCAGAATTGTACACCCTGCCGCTCAGTTCTTCCACCTGTTCGATTAGGGGATGAAAGAGATCTGTTTCATAGATATTATTCTTTGTGGCAGCCAAAACCAGAAGACGCTCAAAGCCCAGACCGACGTCAATGTTCTTCTGATCCAATTCCTTCAGATTTCCGTCACTGTCTTTAAAATAAGTCATGAACACATTATTGCCCAACTCCACATACTTGCCACAGTTACAGGCCGGACCGCAATCCACCCCGCACTCTAATCCATCATGCACATAGAACATCTCAGAATCTGGGCCGCACGGGCCTGTATCACCGACCGGTCCCCACCAGTTCTCATCGTCACCATAGAGGTAAATCCGCTCCCGGGGTATTCCCAGAGCCAGCCAGGCCGTCAAAGCCTCATTATCTGCGCCGATCTGCTCATTACCCGCATGGACTGTCACGGCCAGGCGTGAAAGGGGAATTCCCAACACATCAGTCAGAAAGCCGAAACTCATGTTGATCGTCTCTTTCTTGAAGTAGTCCCCGAGTGACCAGCAGCCCAGCATTTCAAATACAGTCAGATGACCGCTGTCGCCCACCTCCTCAATATCGCCGGTCCTCATGCAGCGCTGAACATTGACAAGACGCCTTCCAAGTGGATGCTCTTGTCCCATAAGATAGGGAATCAAAGGCTGCATTCCGGCGGTTGTGAACAGCACGCTGGCATCATTCTCAGGAATCAAGGAGGCCGGTGCCGCCCAGGCATGCTCCCTCTCCAGATAATAATCCGCAAACAATTGTCTCAGCTCATCTGATTTCACTATGATCTCCCTTTCCAAACAGAAATTTAAAAAGCCCCAAGCATATGATTTATGCTTAGGGCGAATTCACATCCGCGGTACCACCTATTTTCAGAGAAATTCTCTGCACTCATCTGTACAGGCATAAGCTACCTATACATTCTCCTGCGCTAACGGGGGAGATCCGTTGAAGCCTACTATCTGTTCGGTTCAAAGCTCCAAGACTGCTTCCTTACCCACTTGTGAAGATTCCCACCAACCATCTTCTCTCTGGAACAAGCCTTTGCAAGTACTCTTTCTCTTCATAGCCTTTATTGATTTTGCTTATAATAGCACCTCAGCCTATTCATGTCAACCGGTAAGATTTAATAAGCCAGCGCTGCTACAAGCTTGCTAATCACCCGATCTGGATACTGCTGCCGTACCGAGCGTTTCACTTTAGGATAATAAGCGAGCCTTACTAGGGAGAACTTTTCGAGTTTTCTCAGATAGCTTTTAGAGAATAACTCCCGATTTTGAGCAACTGCCTCGATGATCATCATTTCAGAACTGAAGAGCATAATTTTGCGAAGTTGGCGGGTTTGCTCTGAAGTGAACAGACCTTCATCATCAAATACAGCCTCAGCAAAATGAAATAAGCGATTTGCCAGCAGATCAAGGTCTTCAGAAATTGCGGTCTGAGTAAACAGGGTCCTATGTCCCTTTGAGAAGTCCTCGCCAACATCCTGTAAGTCATCAATCAACTGTAGAAAGAACCCAAAACCATACAGAAAATCCGCCTCACGTAATGTCAGCTCCGGTTTGACTAAGAATCCGTCGGCCAAAACCGAAGTTCCACCCTTATCTGCACTCACATCCAGAATCTCCATTTTGCTGCTTTCAGCATCAGAATTCTGAACGGCTATACTCCGCGTTTGGGCGGCATGAATTGCCAACAAGCTAGAGTAAACCGCTGGGTAGTCCACTCTGGAGAACATCCCCTCAATTTTACTGACTAGGCAAAAGATCAGCTTCTCTAAATCATTTGCGGCAATCACCTGCCGTCCCTCTAGCCGTTCTCGGAAACGCACACTGAATGCCCTTTTTTCCCGAATACTGATATAGGGGTCGTCCAGATAATTGTCACTGTAGGGATAAAGCATACTGTAGGCAAATACCGCTGGGGTCAAAGTCACTCTATAGTCAAGCAGTAACTGGATACTGTTCATAATCCAAGTATTACGCATGGCCTGGAATATATCCGTAACCTCAACCTCAGGGTCGAAGACTCGGGCCTCTTCAAAGAATTGATCTGTTATTTTAGCGTATCCATTGCTGGTGAAATAATCGATTAAATGCTGATCATAGCCAATTATTCTATTTTCCAGCTCACTAATCATTCCACACACGCTATCGTTGAGCAGATAGCGTTTGGCTGTATCAGACGGCATATGGCGCATATTCTTACTCAGCTCTTTTCGGAATCCCTCCAATCGCCTTTCATTCAGCCACCTACCCAGCATTTTGTTTTTTCGGCTTAAGGTTGGGAAACCCGTATCGGTTGTTCGCCATAACTCGCTATATTTTGTTTTAAAAGCATCTGTCATCGTTTCAAAACTCGCGTGCCCCACTGGCATATCAATTACCTCCCTGCTCACAAATTTGCTTTCATCTCTGTTAATAATATATCGCATCCGTCCATTTGACAGGTTAGATTAAGGTTAGAATCCGATTTGGGGATGGCTAAATCATTTTTGACTACCAATGGTAAAAGATAAACACAAGAGCCGCGACAAATGTCACGGCTCTTTACGAATACTCTATCACAGGTGTCTAATAGATTGGTCGCATCAATGGGAACAAAACACATTCCCTAATCGGGCGATCCATCATAACAGAGAAGAGTCGCTCTGATACGCCAAATCCAAAGGCTGGTGGCATCCCGTAGCGCAGTGCCTCGATGAAGGTCTCATCGTGTTCGTGAGCCTCTTCATCACCGGCTTCGCCAAGTTTGCGCTGCTCACGAAATCGTTCCTCAAGATCCAGCGGATCGTTGAGCTCGGTATAGCCGTTACCCATCTCGGAGCCGGCCAGAATAATCTGCATCTGAGCCACTTTGCGGTCATCGCCTTTAAGACGCTTTGGCAAAGGATTTAGTTGCACTGGCTGGCCAACCAAGAAGCCCGGACCAGAGAGATCCTTACGGACCACCTTCCATAGCGTATCAACTAAACGCCAGAAACCTATAGTTGGATTATACTCAACACCATAAGCGTTGAGTTTTTCCTCAATTTCTTTTTTTGATGTATTAAAGATATTAATGCCCGTTTTCTCTTCAATAATCGTTTCGAAATCGTAAATCTGCCATTCATCATCCATATCAATTCTAAAGCCTCTCGAAGTGAATTTAGAACTGCCCATCACAGCTTTTGTGACGGCTCGATAGAGCTCTTTTGTCAGTTCCATTCCGTCCTTGAAGTCCGCATAGGCCCAATAGAACTCCATCTGGGTGTAGTCCTGCAGATGCTCTGGACTCATCCCTTCGTTTCTAAACTGTCTGCCAATTTCAAATGTTTTCTCAAAACCGGCAACAAGCAGTTTCTTCTGCCATAATTCGCCCATTGAAATTCTCAGAAAAACATCTAAATCCAAGGCGTTATGATGGGTAGCAAAAGGCGTTGCCGCCGCTCCTCCAGAAGATGTCTCCAGTATGGGAGTCTCAACCTCCAGAAAACCGCGTTCAATTAGGAAATTACGCACGGTGCTCCAGAATTTTTGCTTCTTAAAGAAGAGATCTCGTACATCACTGTTCATGATAATATCAAGATATCGCTTGCGGAACTTCATTTCCTCATCAGTCAGGCCGTGGAACTTCTCTGGAAGTGGCTTCAAAGCTTTTGTAAGGTGCACATATCTCTTTGCTTTAATGCTCACTTCACCCGTGTTGGTCTTAAACATAATTCCCTCAATACCCACAATATCACCAATATCCGCTTTATCGAAAAGCGTATATTCTAAATCAGAAAGCTGGTCTTTTCTGAGATAAATTTGAATCTGTCCCTGAACATCTTGGATATGCATAAACCCAGCCTTACCCTTGCCACGTTTAGTCATAATACGTCCAGCTACTGAGACCGCCATATTCATTTCTGAAAGTTCTTCTTTAGAGTAGGCCTCGTATTGCTGTTTGAGTTCACCAGAGTGATGTTTAGGTGAATATTTCTGGCCGAAGGGATCCACTCCCAATTCAATCAGTTCACTGATCTTTTCAACCCGCACGCGCTCCTGGTCACTTAGTTTTGTCTCATAAACTTGTTCCTCAATACTCATACTCATGTCTGCGCAATAGCAAAACCCATTGCGCTCTCCCTTCAAATAAAAATTAAATTCGCAAGGAACCCAATCCACGCATCTCCACTACCGTGTGCTGGAATCAGAATCTCGCGAAAACTATCCACTGTTGTCATTATAGCCTAAAAACATCAATCAAGTCAGCAAAAAAAACCTTGTATTTATCTTAATTCCCATAGATCTTGGCATTTAACATGATCTCTTTAAGGGTATTATATCGAGAATCCTCCCCAGGGATTCCCGCAAACTGAAAGTGAACCTCCCACCGCTCCTCATCCATTTTGGCGATAGAGACTTATGATAAATCTTCATTACCCTGTTTTCATGATTCATTGTCTACTTTAGAGCAGTTTTAATACTAGATAACTGCCTTTCGATTCGATGATAAAATTGCGCTTCATCAATTTTCTTAACAAATTCTCGGTTTTGGTAAATCACCTTTCCATCAATGATCGATGTTTCAATATTATAGGGTGTTGAAGAATAGACCAGCGTCGCAACGGGGTCATGCATCGGGAATGACGTTAAATCATAGGGATTAAAAATAATCATATCCGCCTTCTTCCCAACTTCAATCGATCCGACTAGGTGGTCCATATGCAGGGCTTTGGCTCCTTCAATCGTAGCCATTCGTAAAATTTGATTGGCTGATATGATTGAAGCATCCCGCTGGACAGCCTTCTGACAAAGCGCTGCCATCTTCATCGTTTCCAGCATATTCGTCGTGTTGTTGCTCGCCGCCCCGTCTGTTCCCAAAGCCACCCGTACACCCGCTTTCAGGCTTTCCGCAATCGGTGCAATACCAGATCCAAGATAGAGATTGGGCATTGGATTATGGGAAATCGTTACCCCATTCTCTGCAAACAGTTTAATCTCTGACTCAGTTAAATTGACGCAGTGAACAGCAAGAAAATTCTCAGTTAAAAACCCAATGCTGTCCAGTAGTTTTACAGCATCCATTTGATAAACCTTTTGCGTCATCGCATTGTCAACTTCGGTTTCTTGGATGTGCATAGAATAGGGCATCTTCTTATCAAGGCAATATTCTAAGATCCCAATATATCCCTCTTTAGTCGTGGACCAAGTGACGCACGGCCCCGTCCAAATCTTGAGCATGTCATCCGTCTTGCTATAATGATTATAGAGGGCATCCGTATTCCTAATCACCAAATCGATTGGTTCAATCATACACTCGGGAACCCCATATTCTAGCCCCGTATCATTGAAGGTGCGAATAAAAACACTGCGGATTCCGATATCCTTCATGCCACTGATTACACTATGTGCCAGGTCTGCATGCTGTACTGTGTAGAAAAATTCCGTTAGCGTTGTACAGCCACTTTTGATCGCCTCCATAGAGGCTAAACGCGCAGCTTCATACTGTAGATCTGGGCCCATAATTGCACCATAAGGCAATGCAGAGAGATTAAGCCATTCAATCAATCTATGATCTGCTCCCAGCCCCTTTAACAATGACTGGAAGATGTGGATATGCGTATTCACAAAACCTGGGAATAAAATTCTACCCCTGCCATCGATTACCTGGTCAGCCTCATAGTCTTTGACGATTGAGCCCTCGTCTACGGCCTCTATTATGCCATTTTTGACAACGACATAGCCATTTTTGATTATGTGATCATTCGTATCAACCGTATAAATCATAATATTCTTAATAATTAAATCAGCCTGTTTCATTGCCTTCACCCTTCCATCACTAATTAACCATAAATCACCTATAACTATACTGTTATTATACTATTGATCCACTGATAAAAAAATACTAAAAGGTAATCCATAAATAACTGTTAATTACCTATCATTCCTTTAGAGCTAAGCGATTCATAAACTCACCGCGTAATTTCACCCAGGTTGTGTAGATCATAATCAGCAGCTCATCCCGTGTAACACCTTTCGCGGGCGTTTCCTACAGAGCATATGGGTTCACATCCCCCCATAATATTTGTTATAATTATACTAATAGTGATTAGGGGGAATCAATAATGATTGATTGGACTGAATTGGAAAGTTATTGTCAACAATGTACGCGCTGCGATCTGCACAAAACTCGAAGGAATGTCGTGTTTGGTCAAGGAAACCGCAATGCCGATTTGATGTTTATCGGTGAAGCTCCAGGGGAACAGGAAGACCTACAGGGAATTCCCTTCGTTGGAAAATCTGGTCAACTTTTTGACAAAATTCTTGCGGCTGTTCACATAACACGTGAAGAAGTATATATAGCCAATATCCTCAAATGTCGACCACCGCAAAACCGTGACCCCCAGGAGGACGAGAAAGCAACCTGCTTACCCTATTTGCGCCATCAGGTCCGACTAATCCAACCCAAAATTATTGTCTGCTTAGGGCGTGTTGCTGCTCAGAGCATTATCGATCCCCAATTCAAGATTACAAAACAACACGGAGAGTTCTTTTATAGAAAAGGATTCTATCTCACGGCCACATTTCACCCTTCTGCCCTACTGCGCAATCCAGCATATAAGCGTGATACATGGGAAGACTTTAAGAAGATTAAAACCAAATATGATGTGGTCAG
>CAZVAO010000083.1:0-10581 GCA_964625175.1 uncultured Clostridiaceae bacterium | reverse complement strand
AGATTCGCAAGCTGTTCATAGGTGTATCAGGGATTGCTGAACTCGCTCAACTATTAGAAATCCTCAAATAAGGAGTGAGCTCAAACAGCAGCAATCCTGCGCTGACACAGTGCCATGTTTGCTGGGCTCATAGTCAAGTGAGAACTTCCCCCAGCGGGTTTTTTTGGGCACTATGCGGGCAGAGGGATGCCAGAAATTGGCTTCGATAGAGAGAAATCTATCAAGGTGATCAAGAATATTTGGCACTCAGGCAATCATGTAGAGAGGTGACTAAAAATCTACAGCGTGTTTTCCTATAATTAAATGTATTGTTAGGGTTTTTTAGTATCGTATGATGTTTAGCATTTTTTTAGGAGAAAGTTTCACTTGAGATTCGCAAGCTGTTCATAGGTGTATCAGGGATTGCTGAACTCGCTCAACTATTAGAAATCCTCAAATAAGGAGTGAGCTCAAACAGCAGCAATCCTGCGCTGACACAGTGCCATGTTTGATGAGCTCATAGTCAAGTGAGAACTTCCCCCAGCGGGTTTTAGTTGGGCACTATGCAGGCAGAGGGATGCCAGTAATTGGCTTCGATATCGAGCAATCTATCAAGGTGATCAAGAATATTTGGCACTCAAGCAATTATGTAGAGAGGTGGCGAAGAATCTACAGCGTGTTTTCCTATAATTAAATGTATTGTTAGGGTTTTTTAGTATCGTATGATGTTTAGCATTTTTTTAGGAGAAAGTTTCACTTGAGATTCGCAAGCTGTTCATAGGTGTATCAGGGATTGCTGAACTCGCTCAACTATTAGAAATCCTCAAATAAGGAGTGAGCTCAAACAGCAGCAATCCTGCGCTGACACAGTGCCATGTTTGATGGGCTCATAGTCGACATAGAGCTAAACTGTGGGGGTTAATTAGAAATGTAGATCACTAGCAGCGATCAGTCTTTAGTCATATGCTGAGAGATTCGTTTCAGTTCGTTGAGTTGCCACTCTCGTTCACGGGTAATGGCAGCAAGATTGTTGGAGGTGAGTATCCCAACTGCCTTAATCGCATAGTCTGCTGCAATTAGCGCGTGTTCGGCCATGTGGCCGCTTGCTACCGCATGCCCAGCAACTCTTAAGGCGGTTTGATGCATTTCATTTTCACATTCACGGGCAAGTTTATGAATTTTGAATGCGGATTGCCTAAGATGATGCACGCTCACTTCGCCCAGCTGCCATAATTCATTAATTTGAAACCCCTCAATCACCGACCTTATCAATCTATAATCAATCTTGGCGAGGGTAAAAACATGTTTTGCAATCGAAAGTGACCACTTTGCTAAATCCACCTGATTTGTTTTTTGGTAGAGCTGATCAATCACAGTTCTTAATGGGTCGGGATCAAGAATTTTTATTTTGGCTTTTGAGGGCATAGGGCACCTCCATCAAATTTTTAGAAAACGCATTGAATCCAGCAAATATTTATGAAGTTTTACGGGCCATCTTAAATACTAGCAGAATTCTACACCGCAATCTAGTAATCACTTTGTTTTTGACCCCCTAATCGATCTTGAGGTTTTAAATTAGCGAAAAGGCGCTGGTCTGCTCTTGAGGGTGGTAATGCACCTTGTTTCTGCATCTCCGTCAAATGTTTCCAATAGCGCTGGGGCATGAATTGCCGTTGGAGACGGGGATTAGTGCGGCTTTCAATGGCGGTTGTTGCAAAATAGTTTTGCCATAGTACACGATATAGTTCTTCTGAGTCCGAATAGTGTAAAAAACCGATGGAGTCTAGGTCTCTGAGGAACCAATTGTCATTTTGGTAGAGAGCTGCGACATGGCGCCGAGTATCATGGATGATGAAGCGCTCTTGGCGGAAACGATCTGCAAAGAAGTCTGCTAATGTGCCAGTGATGTTATGGTCTGGCTGATAGGCAGCATAGAGAAAAGATCCAGTGTCGCTAAAGCGCAGTAATCCTAAAAAATGATGTTTTTCCCAAGTGACCTTATGCACTAATTGGCGGATGGGTAAAACGAGTGGGTGAGAATAGAGGTGGTCGATTCGCGCGCCCATTTTGAAAGCTAAACAGATGAATCTTAGAAGATCAGTTTCCATACTAGGGTGCTTTCCCAAAAATGCATAGAAGATATCGTGCTGTGTTTGGGGACTTAACTTATTTTGCATAGCTTGATAGACGGTTTGTGATTTGACTGGATCCGATTTGACTTCGTTATAGGGACATCCAACTTTCATTTGCCATGCAGAGTGCTTATAAATGGCCGTGGCAGGTTGTCGATAATAATGCTCATAGACACAGGTAAGGTAGCCATCAAAGGTTTCATCATAGAGGTAAATCATAAGGACTTATTCCATATAGTCATCTGGAGACGAGGGTTAAGAAGTGCTGACTTAATATATTGGGGTTCAGATGGAGTATCACCGTAGTAGCGACCTTGGCAGGTGATAAAATATTGAGCCCGCTTAAGAGCAACGCGCATTTTTTTCAAACTCTGATAGGTGATTGCAGCAACCCGACGCTCCTTGATGATTCTTTGAGCGTTGCGTGGACCAATCCCAGGAATACGTAAAAGCATGCGGTAGGAAGCTTTATTGATTTCTACGGGAAAGAGCTCGGGGTGGTGAAGAGCCCAATTCATTTTGGGATCAAAATCAGGGTCAAAATTGGGGTTAGCTTCATCAAGCAGTTCGTTGGCCTTAAATTGATAGAAACGCAATAGCCAATCCGCTTGGTATAAGCGGTGTTCTCGGTGAAGGGGTGGCTTGGTGTTGATAGCCGGCAAATGGCTGTCGTCATTTAGAGGAATATAGGCTGAGTAAAAAATCCGTTTTAGGTGATATTTATCATACAAATGCTCCGATGTTTTCAATAATGTAAAATCACTATCGGGACTGGCCCCTACGATGAACTGGGTGGATTGACCTGCTGGAACAAAGGTGCGTTCACTTAGATATGGCTTTGGCAATGGTGCGGCTTGTATTTGATGACTAATCAAGCTCATGGGCCGCAAAAGATCAGGGAAGTTTTTCTGTGGTGCTAGATATTTAAGACTCGCTTTAGTAGGCAATTCAAGGTTGATGCTCATACGATCAACTAGAAGGCCAAGACGAATAATCCAGATTGAATCCGCACCAGGGATTGTTTTCACATGAATATAGCCGTTGAAGGCATAATCAACACGTAACAGTTTAACGGCCATATAAATCTGTTCCATCGTATAATCGGGAGATTTTACCACGGCTGAGCTAAGGAAGAGTCCCTCAATATAATTGCGTCGGTAAAACTGGATGGTCAAGTCTGCAACTTCCCTTGGCGTAAACGTCACTCTTTTTCGGTCATTCGTAACCCTATTCGTACAATATTTACAATCATAAATACAGTCGTTTGTTAATAGAATTTTTAAGAGGGAGACACATCGTCCATCGGCCGCCCAAGCATGACAAATTCCGGCTGCGGCTGAATTGCCCAGACCTATGCCCGTATTTTGGCGATCCACACCACTCGAAACGCAGGAGACATCGTATTTTGCAGCATCGGCCAAAATTTTCAATTTCTCAAGTATATCCATTATTATCACCACTAAAATTATAACAAAACCACTCATTTAATGCAAACATATGTTCGCATATCTTGATTTGGAGTATGGGAGTGAGATGATATGTGATAAAGATTTCACCATGGCTCATTCATCGGTGTTTAACTAAAAATAGTCTAATGACCACCACTTGAATCAACAGGGTCGATCAGCAATAGGTCATATTTTTCTGTGAAACCGTTTGTAGGATAGTTTGGAATCCTGTATAGTAATAGGTTAGAAAGGGGTCGATGTTGCAATGAAAATGATGGACTGGTTAAGTAAACCGTTGCTTAGGAAGGGCCGGCTAGTCACGGTGGGCACACTTTTTGCGGTGATTATTCTCTCTTTTGCTTTTGATGTGGCCACCGGAGGACCGATTGATTTCTTCGGAAGAATCTTAACAAGCGTCTTTGCAACCTATATTATGGCCTATATTGAAACGGTTATTGCTAGAAAAAGATAGGCTGATCATTTATGTCTGATGACTTCATCATTATCGCAACTCATTTTAAGCAAGAAATACCCGCAGGGAAATCATAATATATATACCTTTGAAACCTAGTTGTTGGTAATTCTGAAGATAATCATCAGAAAGCGAGAACACCTTTACTTTTTCTCAAGGCCGACAGCAAGAGCTTTGCAGTATTTAGTCAGTTCCAAAGGGATCTACAAATTAGCTTAGATCAAAATTCGACAAACTAACGCTTCAAATTATACCACTTGACATGATGAATCATGTTCAATAAAATTATGCTATTACACTTTACTAAGGAGACCCTATGGACCAAGAAAAAAGAGCAATTATGTTGGGAACGGCCCCAATTCCCAATGTATTATTAAAATTAGCAGCTCCTGCGATGATTGGAATGATGGTCAGCGCTATCTATAATGTAGTGGATGCCTTGTTTGTTTCACGTTTAGGTACAGCTGCAATGGGTGCGGCAACGATTGTTATGCCACTATTTATGATTATTTCAGCACTCGGAATGATGTTTGGTGTGGGGGCCGCATCCTATATTTCTAGACTGCTCGGTCAGCAAGAGGTCGAAAAAGCGAATCAGACAGCAATAATTGCACTGGTATCATCTGTGATCTTTGCGATCACGTTTGCAATAATTGGTGTCACGATGCTTGATCGAATTCTAATGCTATTTGGTGCAACACCAACGATTTTGCCCTACGCCAAAGATTACGCAAGAGTTTTGATTAGCGGCTCAATTTTTACTATGGTCAACATGACGCTAAATAATACATTACGTGCTGAGGGCAGTGCTAAGATTAGCATGATTGGTATTGCAACTGGAGCTGTACTGAATATCATTCTCGACCCAATATTTATCTTCACATTTGGCTTTGGTATAAAAGGAGCGGCACTAGCAACCGTACTTGCCCAAGCTGTTTCCACCGTTATTCTGTTAGGTTATTACCTACGCAAAAAAAGTTATTTAAGACTTAAACTGAGCAATTTCCGATTTTCGGGGGAGATTTATAGTGAAATTATCAAAATTGGCGGTCCCACTTTGATACGGCAAGGTCTTTCAAGTCTTGGTTTAGGGATGATTAATACAGCTGCTGGAGCTTATGGAGACGTAGCGGTTGCCGCCATGGGCATTTCTGGTCGAATTTTTATGATGAGTTTCTTCCTGCTCCTTGGTTTCTCACAAGGATTTCAACCGATTGCTGGGTTTAATTATGGTGCCAAAGATTTTGGTCGTGTCCGTGAGGTCCTAATCACATCGATTCGGTGGGGAACGGTTTATTGCATTGCGGTAACTGGCATTTTATATTTTGGAGCAAGAACCCTGATTGGGGGTTTTACAACAGATGAGGCTGTATTAAATATTGGTGTTAGGGCAATATATTTTCAAGCAGCAGCGTTTCCATTCGTTGCCTTCATGATTATGTATAACAGTTTGTTTATGGCTTTAGGGCGTGCCAGAGTCGCCGCTATTCTATCAATGGCTCGTCAAGGTCTCTTCCTCATTCCTGCCATTTTAGTTTTACCCAGAATTATGGGATTAAATGGGGTTATATTTGCTCAACCGCTCGCTAATATTTTGACGATCCTAGTCACTTATTACTATGCTCGACAAATTAACCGAGAGCTTAAAATACACGATGAGGGACCTGAAAAGACTTTTGTTGCCAGTTAATATTGCACATTCATATTTTGAAGTTCAAAGAAGACTGCTGAAAATTCAGCAGTCTTTTGTTTATCTTATGAACTTCTTAAGCTATGCACTCAATCGCAAAGCAAATTGACGCATAATCAACATTTCTGTAGTCATGCCCAAAGTCAAACCAATCGCACCAGCAGTTGGTCCCGCTTGAGGCCAGAAAGCAGCTAGAGAGAACACGGTAATTCCCATGACAATAATATTGCAGACTTTCGCGATGCCCAGCGGTTGTGTTCGCCCTTTAAGTAATAGACGGGCTTGAAAATGCTCCTGGATAGCTTGTACGGCTGGGTAGAAGGCTAATACGAGCATAGGCCCTGCGCAGCCTATTGCAATGTTCATATCTACACCGATTACGTTCGTAATCATCCACACGCCTAATGGTGTCAGTGCTGCGATAAGAATAGTTGTTACGACAATGAAACAAACCGCTATCGTAAACCTAATAATGGCTCTTTTATGTTCGGGGTGTGTACGTAGAAAGGCAACGGTAACCTGTTTAATATTATCTTCAATAAAGACCATGAAGAGCCAGATAAAATTAGTGGCGACTTTATAAGTAGCTATTGTGAGTTCGGGGTTCTCTAAACGCGCCAATCCCGCATAGAGAACTGGTCGACTTATTCCCCACATCAAAGAAGTAATAATGAGAGGTCCTAGGAATTTAAAGGCCGCAAGCTGGGTTGGTGGGTATTCTTTAATAGGGACTTCTGGGCCAGCATTCTTAGGCCATTTGCGATAATAATGAACAGCAGGGAACGCTCCGATAATTGCCTCAGTTCCCATCCCGCCCAGCATAATAAGAGCTCCAATTGTTGCGCCATCCAACATATCCATTCGAGGTAATAGAGCGGCAAGTCCAAACATGACCCCTAAACGAATAACTCGGGTTAAAGTGACAAATATGGTGGCTCTTTCTACTAAAATAACCGCACGACTCGTACAGATTCCGATAAAAATAAAGGGTAATAGCAGAGTCCAAAGCCATACGACTCTGATTTGGCTATATAGTTCAAGAGAGGCGCCACCTAACTCAAGTGCGACGAATTTCCCGAATGGCGTGAAAGCAAGTAGCGCAATGCCAGCTATACTAAACACCATTATTTTCAACATGAACCGTATGGTATTAGCAAAATAAATACGATCACGTCCGAGGGTGATCAGCATACTCATACCGGCAAAACAGGGAGCACTCATCATTTCGGCGTAAGAAAAGCCGATTGCGAAAGCAGCTAAGGCAGTTTTGGCATCAGGTGTTCCACTTAGAGCAGAGTTAACGACGTTGACGCTGAAGATCATCACCATTGCAGCAGCCGCAAGAGGGAAGTAGAATTTCAATATTTCAGACAAAGGAAGTTTAGTCTCTGGCAGCTTATGGGTAATATTTTGATCCATGGAGTCGCCTCCTCAGCTTATTCACACATCAGTATTTGAACACAGTCCCACATGTAAGTCAATAGTTATTGACAAGATCATTAATTGGGACGAAGTAATAGCCACTGTGCAATAAAGTCAAAAAGCCTGCAGAAATAGGTTTTAGCAGGCTTTTTTATTGGAGTTTAATTAGTTTATGCGTGTAATCTAAGTGCAAAGTAACGCATAATTAACATTTCTGTTGTCATACCAACGGCTAAGGCGATAGCGCCAGCAGCAGGACCCACCTGTGGCCAAAATGCAGCAAGGGTGAATACGGTGGTTCCCATAACAATAATGTTGCATACCTTCGCGATACCGAGGGGTTCAGTGCGCCCCTTAAGTAATAAGCGAGCTTGGAAGTGTTCTTGGATCGCTTGAACGGCTGGGTAGAAAGCCAGTACTAGCATGGGTGCTGCGCAACCTAAAGCAATGTTCTTATTTACACCAATGACATTCGTAATCATCCAGGTACCAAAAGGTGTCAGAGAAGTAAAGAGGACGGCAGCGATCACTGTTAAACTGATGCCAATCGTGAAACGAATAATGGTGTTTTTATGTTCGGGATGGTTACGGAGGAAAGCGATCGTGACTTGCTTAATATTGTCCTCCACGAAAACCATAAAGAGCCAGATGAATTCAGTCGCTACTTTATATGTTGCGATAGTAAGCTCTGGATTTGCTAAGCGCGCCAAGCCTGCATAAAGAATGGGTCTACTGACTCCCCACATGAGGGATGTGATAATTAGCGGACCTAAAAATCTAAAAGCGGCTTTCTGGGTTGGTGGATATGCTTTTTCTGGTACCTCTGGTCCAGGTGTTTCTGGCCACTTGCGATAAAAATATATGGCAGGGATAATCCCCCCGATTGCCTCTGTAATCATACCGCCAAGCATGATCAAAACACCAATGGTTGCACCATTTAGTAGCGCCATGCGGGGGAGTACTGCCGCTAAACCAAACATGACAATCAGACGTAGCAGTCGCGTGAGGGTGACAAACATCGTTGCTTTCTCAACCAATATAATCGAACGGCTCGTGCTGATGCCTAAATAGGTGATGGGTAATATCAAAGTCCAAAGCCAAACATTGCGAATTTGGGTGTAAAGTTCGAGTGATGCGCCACCTAATTGTAAAGCCACAAATTTACCAAAGGGTGTGAAGGCCATTAGTAGGATCCCACTCAAAGAGACAAGCATTATTTTAAAAGTGAATTTTAAAGTATTATTGAAATAGACGCGATCTCGACCTATTGTAATGAGCATACTCATTCCCGAGAAACATGGGGCACTCATCATTTCAGCATAAGAAAAGCCGATGGCAAAAGCAGCTAGGGCCGTTTTGGCATTCGGTGTACTACTAAGGGCTGAGTTAACGACATTGACGCTGAAAATCATGATCATAGCAGCTGCGGCAAGAGGGAAGTAGAATTTCAATATCTCCGATAAGGGAAGTTTTGTTTCCGGCAGATTAGGTGCTATTTTCAGATCCATGAAATCGCCTCCTTAGCTTAATCGCACATCAGTATTTGAACACAGTCAAGACCGTAAGTCAACACATATTTATGGGCTATTTATCAGCCTCATAAATTAGGTGTAAAGTATGCTTAACAACAATATATAATAAAAATAGAATACTTAACGAATTCAATTAGAATGAGGATTACCCAGGGGCATCAAGAAGGGCATTAACGGAACAGAATTACATGATAAAAAGTAGCTCTGATGTTAAGCATTATTACGCAGTGCGAAGAACCGCAGTAACAGCATGTCGATTGCCATACCTGAAGCGTAGGCGATGGCTCCTGCAGCAGCACCTATTTGAGGTGCAAATGAAGCGATTACGAAAATGCTGATGCCTATTGTAGCGATATTGCATGCTTTAGCAACACCCAGTGGAGCAGTGATCCCCTTAAGTAATAGGCGAGCTTGAAAATGTTCCTGAATGACTTGAAACAGTGGATAGGTTGCAAAGATTAAGATTGGTGGTAAACACTGCATGGCCACGGCTTGTTCAACGCCTATGAAAGTCACGAGTGCCCAGATTCCCAAGGGGGTTAAGGCGGCAATCAGAATCAACACAACAACGATTGCTGTGATTACTGCTGCAAACCTAAGGATTATTTTTTTATTATCGGGATGGCCTCGTAGGAAAGCCACAGTTATTTGCTTCGTATTATCTTGAATCAAAACCATGAAGATCCAGATAAAAGAAAAGGCAATACGGTAGGTGGCAATGGTTTGTTCTGGGTTAGCCATCCGTGCTAATCCAGCATAAAGAACCGGGTGGCTAACACCCCACATCAATGAAGTAATAATTAACGGTGCAATAAAGGACCAAGTCGCACGTTGAGTTGGTGGATAATTTTTGACGGGAACACTCGCATCAGGCTCTACAGGCCATTGCCTGTAGAATAGCAGCGCTGGGATAACGCTAAACGCCCCTTCTACAATTAAACCGATTAGAACCATGAATATGCCGATTGTCGCACCAGTGAGAATGCCCAGCCGTGGCAAGACTGTGGCAGCGATCAACATGGCTACGAGTCTGACGACGATTGCGAATGTTAAATATATGGTCTTCTGCTCGATAATCAAAACACTTCGAGGGATGACAATTAGATAATAGGATAGGGGAATGAGCAAGGCCCAGCGCCATACCGTATAGATATCATTTAAGAGGCTGGGTGCAGCACCACCCAATTTTGTGGCTACAAATTCCCCGATAGGTGAAAAAGCCATTAAGCCAATTAATAGCGTGCAGGTTAGGGCAATTTTAACTATAAATAGGGATGTATTGCGAAAATAAACGCGATCACGACCAAGCGTTATGAGCATACTCATGCCAGCAAAAGTAGATGCTGAGACCATTTCGGCATAGGACAAGCCAATTGCAAAGGCGGCTAGGGCAACTTGAGGATTAGGCACATGACTAAACACTGAGTTCACGATGTTTGCGCTACTCATTATAATCATAGAACCGATTGCGAGTGGTAAATAGAACTTCAAAATAGTCAGGTAGGATAAACGGGACTCTTTAATTGTTGCAACGCTTGATATCGTCATTGGCTCACCTCTGTCCTTGTCTATTCGACCATAAACACTAAGATAAGTCAATCATTCTTTTGGCAAGCAAATTACTTCCTGTTGAATCATAGCAAGCCAGCGGTTACAGTTGGAGATTGAATTGTAGTCAGTAAGTAATGAATTGTCACTATTCAATTAAATGACATGGTATAATGAGTGAATAAAGTACAGGAGATGTGTTGGGATGAGGCAAATAAAAACTGGACGAGGGTCCTCAAGAATATTAGAGTTAGAACTCGTCTGGTAATAAATGCGATGTTTTTGGCATACCAGGAACGCCATCATCTTTCAAGTGATTGATGTGGTATAGTGCTCGACATGGATTAATTACTAAGTA
>CAZVAO010000082.1:0-10708 GCA_964625175.1 uncultured Clostridiaceae bacterium | reverse complement strand
ACACTTTATACAATTCTTTCGATTTATCCCTTGACTTCATATAGTTAGTCTACATTGTGGGAGGTGTGAACCAAGTGGAGCAAATACGTGGGGGTATACATATCGAGTTTTTAGCCCCTACCGCCTAATCAACCACATAATTAACAACCGTTTAACAATTGTTCAACGCGCGCAGCGCATTCAACGGACGCAAAGCGGCTATTCAACAATCGCTTGACCATCGCTTGACAACTGCTTGGCAACTGCTGGGCTATCGTTTGGCAAAGCATTTATACTCACGCTGATCCCCGATTCCTGACCAACTTGAGGCTAAAGGGCTAAAAGGCTAAAGGGCTAAAAGGTTAAAAGGCGAAAGGTAAATGGCGAAAGTTGAAAGGATAAGCTGCCAATAATCCGGCGCAAAGCGCCTCCTCTTACAACTGTTAAACGCGCGCAGAGCATTCAACGGACGCAAAGCGGCTATTCAACAATCGCTTGACCATCGCTTGACAACTGCTTGGCAACTGCTTGGCAACTGCTTGGCAACTGCTTGGCAACTGCTTGGCAACTGCTGGGCTATCGTTTGGCAAAGCATTTATACTCACGCCGATCCCCGATCCCCAACCATGGCCGCCGCAGGCCGCTTCATCGCGCAGCGGCTTCATGGCCGTAGGCCGCTTCATGCACGAAGTGCGCTTAATGTTGCCGTTAGGCAACCTAGTCCCGTCGTTTTTGTTGTTGCTTAAAGGTTTTTGAGAAAACGTTCCATCCGATCAAGTCCCTCACGCAGGTTATCCATGCTATTGGCACAGGAGAGGCGCAGATACCCCTCTCCAAGGCTCGAAAAGGCATCTCCCGGAATACAGGCTACCCCTGCTTCTTCGACAAGCCTCAGGGCCAATTCGAAGGATGGGATACCAAGGTGAGCGATCGATGGGAAGATGTAAAAAGTCCCTTTGGGAACGTTTGTGGGCAAGCCCATGTCGGTTAAGCGCTGCCAAGTATAGGTGACGCGTTCTTGATAGGCATCCCGCATCGGGAGAGCATCATCCAGCCCAGTCGTAAGCGCTGCAAGACCAGCCTGTTGGCTGACGCTAGAGGCACAGGTGACATTGTACTGGTGTACTTTGAGGATGTGTTGAGTGATTTCTTCAGGCGCGAGCAAGATTCCCACACGCCAGCCTGTCATGGCATGTGACTTGGACAAACCGTTGATGACAATCGTTTTTTCGCGCATGCCTGGATAATTAGCGATAGACTGATGATCACCCGCAAAAACCAATTCACTATACAATTCATCAGCAATGACGAAGACGTTTTGGTCCTGCAAGAACGCTGCCAATTCTTGGAGTTCTTCATGACTTAATACAGCTCCTGTAGGGTTCGCTGGAAAAGGTAAGACAACAACGCGTGTGTTTTCATCGATGTTCGCACGCAATTGATCGATTGTGTATTTAAACCCACTTGCTCGGGTGTCAATCAGCACTGGGGTTGCATTACAGAGCTTGATAAGGGGCTCATAACCGGGATAGAGTGGCCCAGGGAGTATAACATTGCATCCGGGGGTCAAAAGGGTTCTAAAGGCAATATCGAGAGCTTGAGTAGATCCTGCTGTAATAATAATTTCGTTTGATGGATCATATTCCAAGTTGTATTTATGCTGCATGAAATGGGCGACTGCCTGGCGTAATTCCAAGGTGCCAGCATTGGGGGTATAGCCTGTTTTATTATTTTCGATTCCTCTACAAGCAGCTTCCTTAATATGTTCAGGGGTATTAAAATCAGGCTGACCGATTGTCAGCGAGATGATATTGTCACGACCGCTAATCATATTAAAAAAACGTCTAATCCCTGAAATTTGGAGATCCACAACTATAGGATTAAGATCTGGTTTCATAATGAACCTTCTTTCGGAGTTTTGCTAATTATAGCATATAATAAGCGTCGATTGCATTTATTGATTTGATGTGAGGATTGAGAATTGTTCTATATTGCTTTACAATGGTATAATAATGACAGAAATTTTAATCGCCTAATTGAGTGCCAGTATCGGAGGAAATAGATGAGACTTGAAACGATAACTGATTCCCAACGGAATCAGTTTAATGAATATATTGACAAGAAAGCGCATGGACATGTTTTTCAATTGTATGAGTGGGGTGAATTAAAGCGTCATACGAGTTGGGTGCCAATTCGTTTGATGGTTTACGATCTGAATCAACCTCGAGCTGCAATTTCAATTCTTCAAAGAAAAATTCCCGGGCTTAATAAAAATATTTTTTATGCGCCGCGAGGACCGGTCTGCGATTATCAAGATTATGAGGTGATGGACTTTCTGTGGAAAGAGATCGCCAAAATTGCCAAAGCAAATCATGCCATTTTGCTGAAGATTGATCCAGCAGTCACGGTAGAGGATCGAGATTTCACCCATTACCTGAGTCGAGCTGGGTTCAATGCTTTAGACACCGGTAAGGATTTCAGTGGAATTCAGCCTCGTTTTATCATGCAATTACCTTTAAATGCTGATCCTGAGGATCTGCTAGCAGCGATGGCCAGCAAGACACGCTATAATATTCGCTATGCTACCCGCAAGGGTGTAACCATTCACACTGACGGTCTTAAAGATGAGGTGCTCCCAATCTTTTACAAGATATTGCAAGCAACTGCAGAGCGTGATCATTTTGGTATCCGCAATCAACAATATTTTTCTGATATGTGGGATCACTTAATTGAGACAGGTTATGCCAAACTTTTTATGGCGAAATATGATGATGAGTATATAGCGGGAACTTTAGCATTTATATGTGGCAATCGAGTTTGGTACAGTTATGGTGCATCTGATAAAATGCGCAATAAACAACCCTCTTACTTATTGCAGTGGGCGATGATTGAATGGGCTGTAGACCAGGGCTGTGCGGTTTATGACTTTCGGGGGATTTCAGGAGACCTCAATGAAGATAACCCCCTATATGGGCTATACCGCTTTAAGAAAGGTTTTGGTGCGCAATTCACCGAGTACATCGGGGAATATGATTTAGTATTTTCACCGTTTTACTATTTTATTTGGGAAAAGGCCATGCCTGTCGCTAAGAAATGGCGTTCCCATTTTCTGAAATTATTGCGACGTTAGGAGTGATTCTATGAATATGCCGAATAATAGCCAGATCATTGTGCAAACCGAAGCGATTGAGCATAACCTCCGCGAGATTAGAAAGCATATTGGGAGCACCCGTCTATTAGCGGTCGTCAAGGCGGATGCCTATGGTCATGGGGCAGTCGAAATTGCTCGTTTATTACTGAGAAATGGCATTGACTATTTGGGTGTCGCATTGCCAGAAGAAGCCTTGGAATTGCGGCAAGCTGGAATTGCTGCTCCAATACTGATCATGAGTCCTTGTTTGCCTGACCAGTATCAGTGGTTAATTAATCAGGGATGCACGTTGACAGTCAATCGGTTAGAAAGCGCAATAGCAATTCAGGCTGTGGCAGTTTCGCTCCACAAAAATGTCAAGATACATATCAACATTAATACCGGTATGTACCGCTATGGGATTGCCCCACAAGAGGCCCTGGAGTTAGCAAAAACGATGGTTGCTCAGCCTAATTTGGAATTACAGGGGATTTATACACATTTTCCACTGGCAGAGTCCAAGGTGATCACTAAACGACAGCTCGCCACATTTTTGCAGGTATGCGCGGTAATTGAGGAGGCAGGCATTCGGATCCCGCTCAAGCATTGTGCCAACAGTACGGCAATGCTCCAGCTGCCTGAGAGCCATCTCGATATGGTGCGCGTTGGCACCGCTTTGTTTGGACAAGCTCGGGTTGCCCATCATTTAGCATTGCAACCAACCTGGCAATTGCAAGCACGAATCACAAATATCATACATGTGCCAAAGGGGGCAGCAATCGGCTATGGATGCAGCTATCAAGTCAAGCGTGACAGCCAGTTGGCAATGATTCCCCTTGGATTTGCGGATGGCATCAGTATGTGGCCAGTTCATCGCACGAGTAATCTCAAGGGATTGCTCAAAGAACTGGTTAAGAGCACGATGCGGTACTTTGGGGTTAAGCGTACCATTGAAAAAGCAATTGTCAAAGGGCACCTAGTCCCCTATGTTGGGAAGGTTGGCATGCAGCATCTTGCCTTAGATATTACGGATTTTCCAGATATAACCTTGGGGGATGTGGCGACCGTTCGAATTCTACAAGCCTCTGTCAATCGGGATATTCGCAGAGACTATCCAGAAACGAAAGAAAAGGTGGTGGATAACTGATGTCAAAAGCATTAAACAACATCATTACAGCTGTTAGTAAATTACCGTTAAATATGCGCAAACCGATCGTCCGCAAAGCGCTTAATTCAGCCATACACAAATACGCCGATCTGCATGTATTGGGGCTGGAAAATTTGAGGGAGCGCAAGGGGAAGGCTACAATATACATCTCAAATCACTTGAGTAATGTGGATGCGCCCGTTATTAATTTATATTTAAGGCCTTATGGGATTACTTTTATAGCAGGCGTTAAAATTCAGACAGCCACCTTGACCCGTCTCATATCTGAAACCATCTCCACGATCAACATAAACCCTGGAACTGCAGATAAGAAAGCAATTAGAGAGAGTGTTAGTCTTCTCAAAAGTGGTGGGTCACTGGTTATTTTTCCTGAAGGTAGTCGGAGCAGAAGTGCTCAGATGATGGAGGCTTCGAAAGGATTTGTGCTCTTGGCTCGCTTAAGTGGCACAGCGATTGTGCCCATTGGGCTAGCGGGTACAGAAGAATTAGTGCCTATTCGCGATGGTGAAATGGGGAATGAAACCATGCAGGAAGCGGCTGTGCGTGTGAACTTTGGCAAGGCATTTGTTTTGCCATCTAAAGAGGACTGCCCGATTCAAGATTATAATCGCTTTGCAGCCGATTATTGTATGCGTAAAATTGCAGCCTTACTACCCGCTTCCTACAGAGGATACTATTCCAACCCAGAATCAGAATCGTAAAAGCGGAGTTTGTCCGTGCTTTATAAATATGTGAAGGGTGAACTTGGCGCATTCAACCCAAAATCGTTAGCGGCTGCACCGATGGGTGTCTATCGATCAATTTCAGTCTATAATTGGGTTGAAAAGAATAAAACAATAACAGGCAGACCTCTTTATTGGTCTGCCTGATTAGTTATGACAATGGGGGAATCGTAGCTCCATTAATGTGAAGGGTGATTTAGGCGATTATTTCGCCAAATTTTCATTAAAACACGGTTTTGAGTTGATTCTACGCAAGTCTAGTAGCTGGTCGGGTATATTAGTGATGATTCCATCAACTTTACAATTCAGCAGCTGTTGAGCATAGAATAAGTCGTCAACCGTGTAGGTGTTGACCTCGAGCATCTCTTCTTGAGCACGTCGTATGATCTCTGGTGTCAGCGTATGCCAGGCGGGATGAAGTGCATCAAAACAAAGGATTCCTCTATAGCGCCAAGGTTGATAGAGTGCAGCACTATACAGAACCCCTGTACGCGCTTTTGGATTGATTTGTTTGAGCAGAGAGAGCGCATAGTGGTCGAAAGAGGAGTAGATAACATCCCCTTTATAGGGAGAATTCGCAACGACTTCAAGGGTACGTTCTTCAATGCCTGGGTAGAGTTTCGATCCAGCTTTCAGTTCAATGTTTAGTAAGAATTTAGGTGTGGTCGCACAGAGTTCCAAGACCTCTTGTAATAACGGGAGCCTTTCTTTGGAAAAGCGCTGATCAAACCAAGATCCTACATCATACTGCTGTAATTCAAGGGCAGTGAAGTCGCTTATTTTTCCGAGGGATCCCGTCGTTCTTTGTAACGAGCTATCATGGGAGACGACGGGGATACCGTCTTTGCTCAGGTGAATATCAAGTTCAATTCCGTCGGCATGGACATCGAGTGCTAATTGAAAGGCGGCAAGGGTATTTTCAGGCGCGGCAGCTGAGGCACCGCGATGCGCAATGATTTTTGTCATATTAACCTCCTTTAGCGAAAAACTGTTGAAACTGTAAAACCCAAACCTAGTGTGTCTAAGTTTGGGTTTTTAAGCTATCGAACTACAATATTTACTAAGCGCTGGGGAACCACAATTATTTTGACAATTTTTTTATCACCTATCGCAGCTTTTACCGTATCATTCGAGACGACGAGCGCTTCGATTTCTGCTTTTGTCATACTGCTAGAAATATCAATCTTGTCACGAATCTTGCCATTAATTTGAATGGCAATCTCAACGGTGTCGAGAATAAGTGCCTTCTCATCATATTCGGGCCATTGCTGGTTAAAGATGGAGTATGGATACCCAGACTGCTCCCACATTTCTTCAGCGAAATGGGGGGCGAATGGTGAAATCATAAGCATGAGATCGCGTGCACAATCAGCCATAAATGCCACATTCTTGACGTCGTTTTCCAGATCATATTTGTAAAGGGCATTAATCAATTCCATCATCCGTGAAACACACGTGTTGTACTGCATGTGATCTGCATCCGCTGTAATCCCCTTAATCGCATAGTGTCGCACATAATTGACATCTTTCTCAGCCTTACCAAGCGCATTGTGATGGGGGGTATCCGATTGCCGTAATTCGTTGATGTGAATAATCATACGCTCGACTCTTTCAACAAAACGTGCGACCGCCTTTAAGCCACTTTCGTTCCAGGGGCCCCCTTCCGTGTAGGCGTAACCAAAGGCAAGGAAGAGACGAAGGACATCTGAGCCAAACTCAGCGATATAGTTATCGGGCGAAATAACATTGCCGCGCGATTTACTCATGCGTTTGCCATCAGGGCCTAGAATAATCCCCTGGTGGGTAAGGGATAAGAATGGTTCGCCAAAATTAAGGTAACCCATATCGCGTAAAGCCATGGTGATAAAGCGCGCATAGAGTAAGTGCATGCAGGCATGTTCAGGTCCACCGACATACTTATCTACAGGCAGCATTTTATTAATCCAGTCAGCATCCCAAGCTTCATTTGAGTTCTTATTATCAGGATAACGCAAAAAGTACCATGAGGAATCAACAAATGTGTCTAAGGTATTCGGGTCACGATGAGCTGGGCCTCCACATTTTGGACAAGTCGTATGGTAGAAGGCTTCATTACTGGCTAAAGGGGGCTTGCCTTCTGGTTTATAATCCACATCGAAGGGCAGTTCAACCGGAAGGTCCTCTTCAGGCACCGGTACGATACCACATTCTGGACAATGGATAATTGGTATGGGTGCGCCCCAATAACGCTGACGGGAGATTAACCAGTCACGGAGACGATAATTAATTGAGAATGATCCCTGTTCGTCTTTGGCCAAGCTATTGACAATGGCTTTCATACCTTCTTCAGATGTCAGGCCATCGAACTCTCCACTATTAACTAGAATCCCGTATGGCGTGTAAGGTAGATCATCAGGACTGCCATCGGTCGATTTAATGACCTGAGGAATCGGCAATCCGTACTTAACTGCAAAATCATAGTCACGTGTGTCGTGCCCTGGAACGGCCATAACTGCTCCAGTGCCGTAACTAGCCAGTACATAATCGGCAATCCAGATTGGGATTTTTTGAGACGTTAGGGGATGTATCGCATAAGCGCCTGTAAATACGCCAGTTTTAGCTTTATCAGTAGATAAGCGATCAATTTCACTGAGTTTGCGAGCCGCGAGTTCATAGTCAGCAACCAATTGGCGGTTTTCGGGCGTGGTGATTTGATCAACTAATTTATGCTCTGGAGCCAAGACCGCATAGGTTGATCCCATCAGGGTGTCTGGTCGGGTTGTAAACACAGAAAAATGGTGTTCACTATCCGCAACGTCAAACTGAATGAGAGAGCCAGTTGATTTGCCAATCCAATTGCGTTGTGCGGCAATGGTGCGTGAGGGCCAATCGAGGTCATTTAGGCCATCTAATAATTCCTCAGCGTACTTTGTAATTCTAAAGAACCATTGGGTCATATCGCGTCGTACGATTTCGGCATCACAGCGTTCGCAGAGCCCATTAACGACCTGCTCGTTAGCGAGAACGGTTTGACATGAAGGACACCAATTGACAGGTGCTTCGGATAGATATGCTAAATCGTTTTTGTATAATTGGAGAAAGAGCCATTGAGTCCAGCGATAATACTCTGGATCACATGTGGCCAACTGGTAATCCCAATCAAACATAGCACCCATTTCACTTAATTGACGACGCATGGTAGCCATATTACTCTCTGTTGAAGTTCTTGGATGAACACCGGTTTTGATTGCGAAATTCTCCGCGGGCAATCCAAAGGCATCAAAGCCCATAGGTTGGAATACTTCATGTCCCTGAAGCCGTTTTAAGCGCGCCCATGAATCGGTTAGCCCATAATTATACCAGTGACCGAGATGTAGTTTTGATCCAGAAGGGTAGGAGAACATCTCTAAACAATAGAGTTTCTTATCTACACGCTCTCGATCAAATTTATATAGTTCCGTTGCTTGCCACTTTTTCTGCCATTTCATATCTGTTTGGCGAGAATAGGTTTTGTTCATTACCATAACCTCCTAAAAAATAAAGCCCTCATCTCTATTTAGAGACGAAGGTTTGACTTCCGCGTTACCACTCTAATTCTCAGCGATTGCAAGCATGCTGAGCACTTAAATCCCTCTAACGCAGGGGAGACGAATAGCACTGTTAATCATGCCATCAGCTCCTAGATGAGTTCGGCAAAACCACCCATCACTTTGCACCACCCAGTGACTCTCTATAAAGTGGTATTTACCTACTACTTCTAATCATAGCTTTCTCACAATTATAGTAGATGAATTTCTGAAAGTCAACTTGGTAAATAGGTTTTTAGTCATGTAAAATAGAGGAGGGATCGTCAATCATCTCTTCGTAAGGAAGCTTGACATTTCCCACCACCTCAATTATATTGTCAAGTAGAAGAAATAAGGGAGTTGAGTGGCATGGCTTCTAGTAAGTGTCCAAGTTATGAACAAAACGAGTCAAATTGCCCATGTGTAAAGGTGGCTTGTAAAAACCACGGTGTGTGTTGCGACTGTGTCGCTCATCATAGAGAACTCGGTAATTATCCAGCGTGCCTAAGGTATCCTGGAGTAAATGCGTAATCGACAGGTTGGCAGTATTGAATAAAAGCTAAGTTATTTGTAATGGGTAGCAGGAAATATCATGTTAATAGCGAATATTTTTTACGATAGTAATAGCAAAGGGGTGCGTTCGTGTCTAGATCAGTTCGAAGAGTTATTGCAGCATTATTAGTGATTAGTGGCGGTTTGGTGTTAGTTTCTTTTACTGACGACCGTTTTATTCAAATGTTTATTGTAGCCTGTATCTTGTTTGCCGCCACGCTAATGGGCAGACGGACACAGCGCTTACGCGAAAAAGCGGAGCTACATGCACGTTTGTTAAAAGAAATTGAAGAAGAGGAAGCACGTGCCTCAGAAGAAACGATTGATGTCAGTGGTGAGTTTGAGGAAGTTGAAGATACAGGGGATTCGCAACCTCAAGAGGAGCCTCAAGACACGGACGAGGAACAACCAGAATAAGTGAAGAGAACATTTATAGAATAAAGACTTCTACTTTTAAAGCGGAAGTCTTTTTTTTTGCTTGTCACAATATTGAGGTGATCTGGAAGTCCTGATTCCTGTACGATGATTGATGTTTCATCTAGTCGCGCAGAAATACTCAAATCCTATTTGCAAGAGATGATTTAGCACTGATAAAAAGTTATAATCTGTGAGTGATGTCCGAGTGGTTGATGAAGAATCACAAACAAATCTTACCCATGACGACGCCTTTTTGAGCGCCTGTTACTTTTGGCATGTTATTGGGGGTGCCAAATAAAGTTTCGTTCCCGAGAATCGCAAAGGCAATGGCTTCTTTTGCATCGCTGTTGCCGCCAATATCTTCTTGAGTTAAGATACTTATTCCCTCAAAGTAGTGGCGTAGCATCTTCATAAGTGTTGGATTATAGGTACCGCCACCACTGATGACAATCGTATTAATGATTGTTTTTGGGAAAATAAAGCGTTCAAAACTTTGCTTAATCGTTCGCGCGGTAAAATCAGTTACAGATGCTAAGACATCATATTTTGACAAATTATGCTCAGTCGCATAGTCTAAAATCTTGGTTAAGTAAGGCCCCCCAAATTGTTCTCGCCCAGTTGTTTTTGGTGGGGGTTCAGTGAAGTAGGGATCGCTACACAATATGTTTACCAGTGGCTCAGATATTTGGCCTTGTGCTGCATAGCACCCATCTGTATCACAACTTAATTTCCCCTGAGTAAAATGATACATGAGGCCATCCATAATCATATTGCCAGGGCCAGTATCAAAGGCATAGACTTCGTCAATCGTGCATCCTTGGGGGATAACTGTGACATTTGCAATCCCGCCTATGTTCTGTAAAGCCCTTGATTCATGTGAACTGCCATATAAAATATACTCCGTATAAGGAACAAGGGGAGCTCCGTTGCCGCCCGCTGCGACATCTGCTACTCTGAAATCTCCAATCGTGACATGACCAGTAAGGTGAGCTATAATAGCTGGATCACCGATTTGGAGGGTATTGGAGCGGCGTAAAACACCATCTACCGATGAGGGCTGAGGTTGATGAAAAACAGTCTGACCATGGGAACCAATGAAGTCGATATCGTCTAAAGGAACATTGAATTTCGCTGCACCATTAATGACCGCAGCAGCAAAAAGTTCTCCAAGCCTGAAATTCATAAAACTGGTGTA
>CAZVAO010000081.1:7729-10850 GCA_964625175.1 uncultured Clostridiaceae bacterium | reverse complement strand
TATGCAATTCATTGGATAAACCATAATCAGACTGACCGTATACAATCCCGAAGTTCACCGCTTTGGCATTACTGCGCATCTGAGGTGTGACTTCCTTGAGGCTGACTCCAAAGACTTCTGATGCGGTGCGTGTATGAATGTCTTCATTATTTTTGAAAGATTCTATTAGGATCGGATCACCCGACATATGAGCCAAAACACGCAACTCAATCTGGGAGTAATCTGCTGCCAGTAAATAATCAAATCCCTCTCCGGCCACGAAAGCCCGTCTAATGCGGCGACCAGCCTCTGTTCTAATCGGGATATTCTGCAGATTCGGTTCGGTGCTACTTAAACGGCCCGTAGCCGTCACCATTTGCCGAAAAGTGGTGTGCAGCCGCCCTTCTGAGGTTATTAAAGGAATCATCCCATCAATGTAGGTTGATTTTATTTTAGCTAATTGGCGATACGAGATAATCATGGCAGGTAAATCATGTTCAAGTGCTAGGGCCTCTAACACATCCTGAGAAGTGGAATACCCAGTTTTGGTTTTCTTGAGGACAGGCAACTTAAGATGTTCGAAAAGGATCACACCCAATTGCTTAGGAGAATTAATATTAAATGTTTCGCCTGCTAACATATAAATTTGACGCTCAATCAAAAGCATATTAGCGTTTAAATCTGCTCCCATTTCTAAAAGGATATCTTTATCCATTGCCACGCCATTACGCTCCATTTGGCCCAACACTAACGCTAAGGGTAATTCAACATCCCGATATAGGGTTATTAATTGCTGCTCTTGGAGCAAGGTAACCATGCTCTCATGGATCGCTGGCAGGGCTTGAATTTGTAAGGCAAGCGAATTAACGAGCGCCTCCGTGCTGTAACTTGCAGCTTCTGGATGATACCGATTGATTAATTGAATTAATTCATATTTAGCAACGGATGGGTCGAGAACATAACCCGCCAAAGCGGTATCAAATACAACTCCTTTGAGGGTAATATTGTGATCTGCCAGCAGATGCCAGGTGCGTTTAAACTCGTGGACAACTTTATTGGCTTGCGGGTCTTGCCAAAACGCTTGCCACTCCGCACTTTGCCAAACACTTTCACTAACTTGATAGACAACATCGTTCTTTGTCACATATAAAAGAGGGGCTTTTTGTTTGTGAAAATCGAAATAGATGTAGGCCTCAGACTGAATCAGATCCGTCAATAGTTTTTGACCCTGATCTAAGGTCTGCACCTCGTGGATAATCGCTACCCTATTTGGTGTTGGTGCACTATCCCCTTTTCTGCTTTGAATGAGATCTTGAAGATTTCTATTAAATTCCATCGCTGTAAACACTTCATACAGTTTATCATAATCAACTTCTTGAAGCATGAGCTCATTGATATCAAATTCGAATTCCACATCGCGCTTTATTTGCGCTAAGTCATAACTTAAGTAGGCTAAGTCCTTATGTTCAATTAAGCGTGCAGGTAATGCCTTTCCTTTGATGTGTTCGATGTTTTGGTAGACTGCATCCAAATTCTGATATTCACAAATTAGTTTCAAGGCTGTTTTCTCACCAACCCCTTTAACACCTGGGATATTATCAGAACTGTCTCCCATCAGAGCCTTGACATCAATCAATTGATGAGGCTTCAAACCATATTTTTCAAAGAAGGCTTTCTCATCCATCTCCAAAATATCGGTCATGCCCCGTCTGTTATAATAAACAGTCGTATGAGGGGCAATTAATTGATATAAATCGCGATCACCTGTAATGATGATTGTCTCGAGTTCGCCACTTTGTTCAGCCAAAAGTGAAGCAGTGCCAATGATATCATCTGCTTCATAGCCCTCTAAAGTCATGAATTTAATGCGATACCCATCTAGAACTGCCTCGATATAAGACATTTGCTCACGCATCTCATCAGGCATTTTACTGCGTGTTCCTTTATATTCAGCATACATCTCAGTTCGAAAAGTCTTAATTCCTTTATCAAATGCAACAAGAATATAATCCGGCTTAAGATCATTGAGGATTTTTTGAAGCATAGAAGTAAATCCAAATACTGCATTAGTATAAAGTCCACCCTTTGTTTGCATGGTTGTAGGTACAGCATAAAATGCTCTAAAAGCGAGTGAGTGTCCATCAATCAAGACTAGTTTTTTCATCAGAATCCTCCATCTTTCTCTGTATCTCTATCACAATTTGATCTTAAGTACTAGGCCATTGTTTTAACCATGGCAATGTTTACTGATCCTCAATTAAAGTTAATCTTACAGAAAGTGCATAAGCCGCTATTTAAAAAAGAATTGGGCTGAGACTCGCTCAACCCAATCTTAATGACTATTTAGGCTGCCCTGCTAATTATAACACGGGCGTTTATTGAATGGCAAAAGTTACAGTAACATATGCTGATAATTCTAAATCTCCAGCTTGAATCGGTGTAGCAGGTACGGCTCCAGCCATAGATGTTTTGTCCATCTCCATTGCATAGTCTACGGTTCGATAGAAAGAACCACTAATGCTATTCTCGTTGATGGTTACAACTACACCACGAGCAGCTCCAGCACTATTAACTAAGACATCTGCTTTAAGAATTGCATTTTCCATGGCTAATTCTAATAAATCTAATTTTACTTGATCTTGATCTGCGAGTGTAAACTGAGGAGAATTAACACTATTTGCTCCAGCTTCAATTGCGACATCAAAATAGCTGCCAACTTGGTCAATATCCATTGTTTCAAATTTAATATTATTGTTCACTCGATAACCATCGTGATACATTTGACCTTCATTCCAGTGGGTCATCTCATAAAGATTATATCCTTCGGTACTGATGGTGTCACGATCAATCCCCGCATCCACGAGTGCTTCTATGACAGCATCCATTTTTACAGCATTTTGTGAAGCAGCGGCAGTGGCTAATTTATTTTCAGTTTGAACTGAAACAGATAGAATTGCCATATTGGGTTCAATTTTTAATTTAGCCTCACCATTCACAGTAACAAGTCTTTCATAGCTACTTTCTGTCGCCTCTGATACAGGCGCATTTGCGGTGAATGCAACCGCTAAAACTGTCAATACAACTAAAGTTGCAATCAACAACACCATGTTTTTCTTCATAATAATACCTCCGTTTTAATTTT
>CAZVAO010000081.1:5744-7629 GCA_964625175.1 uncultured Clostridiaceae bacterium | reverse complement strand
AGCAAATTCGAGCATCATAGGGTCTTCAGCCGTTGCGTACATATCGATGAGTGGGAGTAATCCAGTTGCAAAAGACAAACAAAACAAGACAAATGCGGCAGCAACTCTCCGCCAATTCCAGCGTTTGACCACTTTTGAATGTGCTTCGGATTTAATTCTAGCCATCACATTTTGTCGAATAGATTGAGGGGCAGCTACCGATGTTGCTTCTGAGAAAGCTTCAGGAATCATTTGAAACATGGCAAGCAATTCCCGACATTCAAGACAGTTTAAAAGATGCTCTTCTACTAGCGCTGTCTGCTCTGTAGTTAATTCTTGATCGATGTAGGCTCTTAGTAAATCTTGTATTTTGTCGCATGACATTATGATTTCCCCCTCTCTACTTATTATGACGTAAGTCATGTGGTAATAGTTCCGCTTGTTTTTGCAATAATTTTGCCACTTTAAGTCTAGCCCTATTTAAACGTGATTTGACAGTGCCCTCTGCGATACCCAGCCGCTTACTGATCTCTTGGTAACTGAGTCCCTGTATGTCGCGCAGGATCATCACTTCTTGCTGGGCTTGGTCGAGACTGACAATTGCAGCTGCGATTGCTTCCCTTAACTCCGACTGGGTGATCTCAGCTAAAGGATCCGTTGACAGATCTGGGTCGGGAATATCAAGCTGGATATTATCATCTTGTATATCGGTCCTAAGCGGAACAACTTCGTGTCGCTTCCGTTTGCGTATTAGATCATAACAAATATTCATCGCAATCCGACAAACCCACGTGCTGAATTTTGCGTCATTTCTGAAGCTCGATAATGCATTATAAGATTTAATAAATGCCTCTTGGGTTGCATCTGCAGCATCGTCAGGATTACCTAGAATACGAAGGGTCATATTATAAACTAGTTTCTCATATTTAATCATTAACTGCTCAAACGACTCAATCTGACCATTTAGGACCTGTTTTACGTAAAAAATATCGTTTTCCATCTTACCACCCCTTGATCCATGCCTTAATAATAATATTGCCCAAAGAAATCTTTCATGTTACAATCACAACGAGCAAATTATACCTGATAATTGTTTTACGGTCTAATTATAACCTAGCTTTGCCATAATTTGCACGAATTATTAAGATATTTCGGAGGGATCATTTTGAACAAAAAAATAATCAACATGGTTTATACGGCATTGTTTACATCGATTGTAGCGATTGTCACCTTAGCCATTCCCTTTCCATCTCCAGCTGGTGGCTTCTATAATATCGGCGACAGTATGGTCATGATCGCGGGATTGTTCCTTGGTCCGATTGGTGGAGCGGTCGCAGGTGGACTGGGCTCTGCCTTAGCCGATTTCTTTCTTGGCTATGGCGCTTGGGTGCCTTGGACGTTTGTTATAAAGGGATTAGAGGGTTTCATCATTGGGTTCTTAGCACACAAGGGTTACCATTCAGCAAAAAAAGGCAACACTTGGTTAATCAAATTCTTGCCTGCTGCAATCATTGGGGTTGTTGTCATGGTCGGTGGCTATTGGATTGCTTATGGAATCATGTCGGGTAGCTTTGCAGCTGCCGCTGTTGAAATCCCTGGAAATATTATTCAAGGTGTCCTAAGCATCATTATTGCTACGACACTCGGAATCGTACTCCGTACCAAAGTCACAAAAGGAAGTGGAAGATAATATGATTACCAGTAAACAGCGTGCTTATCTACGCAGTCTTGCCCACAGTATTGAGCCAAATATCTATGTTGGCAAGCTCGGATTAACGCCTAATGTCATTCGCCAAGCGGATGAGTATCTTGGAGTTCATGAGTTAATTAAAGGGTCAGTCCAACAGAATATTGAACTGCCGGCGAGTGAAGCGGCTACGACGATTGCTGATGCTTTGCAAGCAGA
>CAZVAO010000081.1:0-5644 GCA_964625175.1 uncultured Clostridiaceae bacterium | reverse complement strand
TACACCACGAAACGATTCATTGCCCATTTATCGGCCGCTTACCGTGCTAGCACGTTGTAAATTATGATATTGCGCTTTATTCAGGTTGAAGTAAACCCCTCGCTGGTCCATGAGCTCTTCATGACTTCCTGACTCCACGATGCATCCGTCATCAATGACTATAATTTTGTCGGCATTGCGGATGGTTGATAAACGGTGAGCAATGATGAATGACGTTCTCCCTAGGAGTACCTTCTGAATCGCATCTTGAATGAGCTTTTCAGTCTTGGTATCAATACTTGAGGTCGCTTCATCGAGTATTAAAATCCGAGGATTTGCAATAATCGCACGCGCAAAAGAAATCAACTGTCTTTGGCCAACACTAAGGCGCGAACCTCTTTCTTGCACATCCGTATCATAACCCGAATCGAACTCCATGATAAATTCATGAGCATTAGCAGCCTTTGCCGCTTCAATAATCTCATCGTCGGTTGCATCGAGCTTACCATAACGAATATTCTCGCGGATCGTACCTGAAAAGATGAGTGGATCTTGTAAAACAATACTCATTTGATTGCGCAAGGAGTCCACCTCAACATTACGCACATCTCTACCATCAATTAATATTTCTCCTTCAGTTACATCATAAAACCGTGGAATAAGATTTATAATTGTAGACTTCCCTGCTCCGGTAGGACCAACAATCGCAATGGATTGGCCTGGTTCCACCTGGAAGTTTATTCCTTTCAGCACCGGCGTTCCCTCATCATATGCAAAATGAACGCCATTAAATTCAACTGAACCATCAATAACTCCCATCTTTGTGGCATCTAAACTATTGCTGATTTCAGGTTCTGTATCTAAAATCGTGAACACCCTCTCAGCAGAAGCCATCGCAACAAGCATCGTGTTATAGAAATTACTCATTCGACTAATCGGCTCCCAGAAGCGTCCAACATAGGAGAAGAATGCCACCAAAATCCCCGTGGTTATTTTACCGTCCAACACGTAGTAGGCGCCCACCCAATAAACAATACATGTACCGATCGCAGCAGTAAGTTCAACAGATGGTCGGAACAATAAACTTGTTTTTGTTGCTTTAATCTGGGTCACTGTATAATCATCATTAACCATTTTAAAGGACTCTTGACTGTCGTTTTCCTGCGTAAAAGCCTGTATCGTCCGAATTCCGCTAATCGATTCTTGAAGAAAAGCATTCATCGCCGAGCGCTTTTTGCGAACTTCGCGCCAGTTATCGCGCACATAATTACGTAGTTTTGTTGCAATAAACACTAAGATTGGCATAATGACAAACGTGTAAAGCGCCAGTCTAACGTTCATGTAAAGCATGATCCCCATGATCAGTACTAAGGTGATCATATCATTAATCACTTGTACAATCCCGGATGTTAAGAGCTCGTTAAGATTTTCAATATCACTGGTCAAACGAGTCATTATTTTACCGGCAGGACGTCCATCAAAGAAACGCAAAGACAATTTTTGCAGGTGATTATAGAGTTCTTTGCGCATGTTGTAGATCATCGATTGTCCTGTCCGATTCATGAGTCTGGTTCGAAAGTACATGCCAACTGCCATAACAATTCGCAATAAGAGGTACATAATGCCAATCAAATTTAAATAGCCCAGATTGCTATCTGGTATGGCATGGTCAATCGCTTGCTGGATGAGTATGGGTCCCGCCATTTCAGATACCGAAATCATAATCATAATCGCTAAGGTTAGAAGAATCACCCACCGATAGGGCTTAAGATAAGTCAACAGGCGCTGAAAGTGACGCGCATCAAATTCCTGTTTGTAGGTATCTTGTTGATCAAAATTGCGAGCCATTATTCCACCCCTTTCACTTCAACATAATTTGCAAGGAGATCTCTCTCGCGGAACTGATCCTGAAAAATATTGTTGTAATAGCCACCCTGCTCGACTAACTCTTGATGTGTGCCTTGCTCAATGATACGACCATGGCGGAACACATAGATGGTATCTGCATCCTTTATTGAGGATATGCGATGGGCAATAATTAGGGTGGTACGATGTTGCAGCACTTGATTTAAGTCGCGCTGGATCGCATATTCAGTCTCCATATCGACACTTGACGTGGCATCGTCGAGTATGAGAATTTTGGGGTTGCGCACAATTGCTCGTGCTAAGGCGATCCGCTGTTTTTGACCGCCCGATAAACCAATTCCGCGTTCGCCTACCATGCTTTCATAGCCCTCTTCCATTTCCATAATAAAGTCATGGGCCTGAGCAATCTTAGCTGCGCGCACGATATCTTCATCGCTCGCTTCACCATTTCCAAAGGCTATGTTTTCTCTAATCGATGCAGAGAATAGGAAGATATCTTGCTGAACAATGCCAATTTTACTTCTCAGACTTGTAATATCCAAATCGCGAACGTCATGATTGTCGATCATAACTTTACCATCATTAACGTCATAAAAACGACACAAGAGGCTGACTAAAGAGGACTTCCCACTGCCGGTCTCCCCAATAATCCCAACGGTTTGGCCGGCTTTCACTTCAAAATTAATATGACTTAGGACATCCCCCTCATCATAGGAGAAACTGACATCGTCAAAGACAATCGAGCCGCCAAGATCATCTAAAACGATTGCATCTTGTGAACTGACAATCTCAGGAGAGACATCCATGATCTCAAAGATTCGAGTTGCCGCAGCCACAGATCGTTCAAAAAAGTTCACTAAAAATCCCATACGTCGAATAGGCCATATCAAAGACCAAATGTAGGCATAAAACTCAACGAGTTGACCAATCGTTAACTTACCGAGGATTACCTGGCGACCCCCAAACCAAATAACGGCTAAAGCACTCATACCAGCAAGAAACTGCATAATTGGGATGAATAAAGCACGAATATTAGCAGTGAATATTCGTCGTTCTTTATTCTCAAGGTTTTCTTTATCAAATTTAGAGATTTCATGCGTCTGCTTATTGAAGGCCTTAACCACGCGAATGCCCGTTATATTCTCCTGCACGGTTGTTGTTAAAACCGCCATTTGCTCCCGAATACGCGTATAGGATGGTCTGATTGTGTAGGAAAACTTAACGGTAACAAGAAAAAGAATTGGCATCGTCACAAGAGACAACAATGTCAACTGCCAATTAATTCTAATGAGTATGATTAACACAACCGTAAGGGTTAAAATTGCGTCATAAAACTCTATAAGTCCATTACCCAATAAATGTTTCAAGGAGTGCACATCACTACTGACCCGTGACATGAGCTCTCCTGTGCGCGCTTTGTCATAATAAGAATAGGGCAAGGCAAGTAAATGATTAAATATGTCACGCCGGATATCGGCGATAGAACGCATTGCTACTTTTTCGGACAATAAACCCTGGGCAAATCGAAAAAAACCACGCAGTATTGCGATGGCAAGGATACCTGCTACCACCCATGGTAAAAGATTGACTTCGCCTCCTATGACGATATCATCAATTAGAATACGTGTCAGTTTGGGCCTCATCAAGCCCAAAAGTGTTAAAGTCGTCAGTGATAATATGGATAGGATAAATAAGCCTATATGGGGCTTAAAGTATCCTAGTGTTCTGCGAATAGTCTTCATCAGCTTCTCCTCAGGATATTGGCTCTATTAGTCTGTATATTGCAATAAATTCTCGCTCATTTGCTCTAAGAAACGGTACATTAAAACCATCTCTGTTTCACTAAAACCCGCAAAGGCCTCTTCTTGCAATCGTTTGGTAATACCCCGCACTTGTAGCCTTACTTCTCTACCTTGTTCAGTCAAGTAAATTCGGGATACTCTCATATCATGTAAATCATTTCTTTTCTCTAAAAAACCAGCCTTCTCCATCCGCTGTAACATGCGGGTTACAGTTGCTGGTTGAAGTTGTAAAGCCTCAGCAATTTCTTTCTGCTTCATACCATCCGTATTCCATAATAGATATAAAATGCGCGGCTGGCCGCGGTGCAATCCCAAATCGTGCAGTAAAGCGCGTGATCGCTGTCGGTACAGGTGCACAACCTTACTGAATGTTCGATCAAGGCCTCCTGCTGCATCAAATCCATTCTCACTCATTATTACACCCCCAATTAAATAGACGGCTAATCTTCTTTAATTATTGTACAACTAAGCTTTACAGCTGTCAATCAAGAATACGTCTCTATCAATGGGAAAAACGGAAAAGAAGAAGCGATGTATAGAATCACACATCGCTTTAATTCCATTCTAAACGATTACCCAAAGAAACTATTAATTAAAGCCTGGATTTTCTCTTATGAATGATAAACAAGATTGCCATTTACATATGTACATACAACTTTAACATCTTTAATAGTTTCAGGAGCAATTGCTGTTAAATCCTCATTTAACACCACAAAATCTGCTAGCATCCCTTTTTGAATAGCTCCTTTAAATTGCTCCGTTCGCTCCGAGTAGGCTGAGCCCCTTGTGAATAATTGTATGGCCTCTAATACAGAGAGTTTTTGATCGGGTCTCCAACCATCCTCCGGATTGCCATTGTGATCTTGGCGCGTAACAGCTGCAGCAATACCCCACATGGGGTTACAAGATTCAACAGGCGAGTCAGATCCACCCGCAATATGAATCCCCATATCCAGCATGGTCTTCCATGGGTAGGATTGCATCGCACGGGCTTTACCGAGACGATCTTCAACAAAATTCATATCTGTTGGTACAAAGATAGGCTGGATATCGCATACAACCCCCAACTCCTTCATCTGTTCCAGAATATGAGGCGTTGTAATTTGAGCATGAATAATCCGCGGCCGCGCATCATCACAAGGATTCTCGTTTAACACTATTCTGAACGCATTCAACAGTTTTTGAATTGCTAAATCTCCAATTGCATGTGCCGACAGCTGTAAGCCATGCTGATGTCCCACTCGATACATTTCAATAATTGCCTCTTGCGTCATGATGGAAACCCCGTTTGTCGTAAAATCATCCGTATAAGGGGCGTGCATCAAAGCGGTTCGACCACCCAATGACCCGTCGGTCATGAGTTTCAACGGTCCATAGTAAACGGTATTCTCTGGGAATCTATGGGCATCACGAATTTCCAAATAAGCCTCGATCTCAACAGGATTGGCCAACCGCACCTGATGATTAACACGGATTGGCAGTTTGCCTTCATCTAAAACTTCACGGAAAGCTTCGAGCTTGCAAATCATAGCAGGTGGAGAACCCAAGTCATCCGACTGTACGGTTGTTAAACCAAAACTCACTGCTTGTTCAGCGCCTTTAATGATGTGTCGCTTATAGTCTTCTTTAGAAGACTTAGGAATTAAATGAGCCACTAAACCAGCTGCTCTTTCTCGCAGAATGCCTGTAGGGATACCCTGCTCATCGACATCGATATGTCCACCGTCGGGTTGTTCAAATCCACCATCAATCAAACCTGCCAACTGCAAAGCATAGGTGTTTGCACTGGAAATATGCCCACAGGCTCTACGTATTAATATGGGTTTGGTTGTACTTACCTGATCTAAGTCATGGCGATTTGGCATCGTGTTATCTGGGTAATAGGCCTGATTCCAACCCCTGCCTAGCAGCCATTCTAAATCTGGATTAGCAGCCATGAATGCCACGCATCGTTCAATCAAGTCCGCTCGCGAAGTCGTGCCTGATAGGTTGACCTG
>CAZVAO010000080.1:0-10945 GCA_964625175.1 uncultured Clostridiaceae bacterium | reverse complement strand
TTTGCATCCATATAAACTTAAAATGCAGTCTGCACTTTAAATGTGCGGACTGCATTTTCTTAGCTGCAACACCGGATTTGATTTACTTATAAAGAAGATCAAAGATGATTGCATCAATCGTGTAAATGCCCTGGTATGGGATTTCCAAATACACCTTACCATACTCTTCATAAACATAATAGACAGTCAGAGCTTGATCACTCGACAGCTCAATCCTGTAATAGGGTGTTACCGTTGGATAATCATTAATGCTCATTCTTCGCGTTGGTTTTGCCTTGTTTGTGAGTGTGATGAAAGACACAAAATCGTCACCAGCTAGTGACTTTCTTTCATTAGGAGCTTGATCGCTTATAAATTCGATGGTATTAATCTTGTCAACAGATTGAGGTGCAAGAGCTTTTGCATTAGGAAAGACACGATTAACAGCTAAATACCCACTTAAAATCACAATGCAAATAACACCAATCACAGTCAAAGTCTTTCGATTCATCGTTTTTCCCCTGTATCTTCGCTCGACATGTAACCATTTAGCTTAAGATTATAAGTTATAACCCGAGTCCATGCTAACTCCTGAGAATTTTGGAGTCTCACTAAGGAACGAATAAGCGACGCCTTCATTTCAAAGAATCATTACGCTATTGCCCACTTGCACAATATGTGCAGAGTTAAAGGGATGTCGCGCTGGCATAATCATGCTGCTACGGGCATCCCTTCAATCCATTATTTATTGTGTAGGCGTAGGCGTCATTTTATTTCCTAGGCTCTGGTCTAACAGCGACGTCAGCTACGTTCTCAGGATCAATAATGTCTGAGTCAACAGAAGTCTCCAAACTAATGGTATCACGCTCTAGCTGCACATTCTGATTATCTAAATTTTGCTCGAGCACTTCTTGAGCCGCGATGTCCACTGGATTTGACTTCATGGCTTCACTTATTCCAGCCATAAAGCTGTAAATGCTCGCAAATTCACTCGGCATAAACATTTTAGTAGCTTTGCCATCTGCAACCTTAGGCAGCGCTTTAATCGTCTCTAAGGCTAAGAATTGCTTGTCAGGACCTGCTTCTCGGATCAATGTAATACCTTGAGCGGTCGCACGCTGTACAGTGAGAATGGCTGTTGCTTCACCTTCAGCTTCTAGGATGCGTTTTTCTTTTTCAGCTTGTGCGTGTAAAATATTTTGTTCACGCACGGCTTCCGCATTTAATATTGCGGCACGCTTGCGACCTTCTGCAATACGGATCGAAGACTCACGGTCACCATCGGCACGCAGAATCATTTCACGACGTTCACGCTCTGCTCTCATCTGCTTTTCCATAGCGTTTTGGATATCACGCGGCGGCATAATATTCTTAAGCTCAACTCGGTTGACCTTAATCCCCCACTTATCCGTCGCTTCATCCAGAATTGAACGCAACTTGGTGTTGACAATATCTCTTGAGGTGAGCGTTTCATCTAAGTCAAGATCACCGATGATATTACGTAGTGTTGTGGCTGTAAGATTTTCAATCGCCGAAATCGGATTCGATATTTCATATATATACTTCACTGAGTCAGTAATCTGGAAATAGACAACGGTATCAATTTGCATCGTTACATTATCTTTTGTGATTACAGGCTGTGGTGGAAAGTCAATCACTTTCTCACGCATATCCAAACGCGCTCTAGTACGATCAATAAAAGGAACCAGCAAATTCAAGCCACTGCTCATCTTCTTATGAAACTTACCGAGCCGCTCCACAATTCCTTCTTCAGATTGTCGAACAATCTTAATACTCCCCGCTAGAATAGAAAGTACAACGAGGACAAAAGCCACACCAATGATCGACATAATTACTTGTTGTATCATGTTATAACCCCTTTTCTATATTATTCAATTTTTGTTACGATTGCTTTAACGCCTTCAACACTGATAATTTTAACCGTTGTTCCAGCTTCGATCAATTCACCTAAGCTACTCCGAGCACTCCAAACATCGCCGTCAACCTTAATTTGACCCGTTCCATTAACATTGTCTATATCAACAATCACAACGCAAATTTTACCTGTTAAGCGATCAACTGCTGTTCTAGTTTCATTTTGCACCGGAAACAGACTAAGCAAAAATGGTTTCACTGTGTAGAAACATATGACAGAACTCACTAGGAAAACGGCAACCTGAATCCAAATATAAGGTATTACAAAAGAAATCAGCATGGCGACTAGTGCACCGCAAGCAATTGTAATTGTAAAGAAACCAACTGTGATAAATTCAACGACTAACATTACAATTGCAATAATTAACCATATCAGCCAAGGATCAATTGGAAGCATAAGACCTCACCCCTCTCACATAAAATTGATCATAATAGATTTCTGACTCATTTTATAATCTCTACTTATATACCCCTATAAAAATGGATTAAACAAAATAAACCACAAATTATATATTTTTTGTGGTTTATGTTTGTTGTTGATGAATAATTGATCTAAATTACCATTTGCGGGGCGGCTTCTGACCAGTCTTGATATAGACCACCCATTCCGCAATGTTTACGGCATGATCGCCAATCCGTTCTAGCGACCGGGAAACGAGCAACAATCTGGTGGCCTGTTTGATGATGTGGGGGTCGCTCATCATCATAATGAGAAGCTCATTAAAGATCTGTGCGTCAATATCGTCAATTAGATCGTCCTGTTTACCGACTGAAGCAGCAAGTTCCGTATCTTCCTCAATTAGAGCGGTCAGGGCATCATGCACCATTTTCATCGTAAGTTGAGCCATGCGAGGAATATCAATTAGTGGTTTGATCAGCTTTTGTCCCTTGAGTTCAATCGTGATTTTGCTAATATCCACAGCATGGTCGCCAATCCGCTCCAAGTCGGTAATGACCTTTAGGGTTGCACCGACCAGCCTGAGATCTTTGGCCAACGGTTGCTGGGTGGCCAGCAGTCTCAAACACTCGTCCTCTAGCTCAAGTTCTAGATCATCTATAACGTCATCTTTGATAATTACTTGTTCCGCCAGTTCAGGACTCAATTCAGCTAGTGCCTTTACGGAATCATGAATGGTCTCTTCTACAATCGTGCTCATTTTTAATAGTTTTTCGAACAGCATCTTTAACTGCTCATGAAATTTATCTCTGCTCATCTGCCTTACCCCCTATCCAAATCTACCCGTTATATAGTCTTCTGTGCGCTGATCTTGCGGCGCTGTGAAAATCTTGCCGGTTTCTCCCATTTCAACCATATAACCGTTAAGGAAGAAAGCCGTTTCAGATGAAACCCGTGCTGCCTGTTGCATATTGTGGGTTACAATCACCACCGTATATTGATCGGTTAAATTCTGAATCAATTCTTCTAGCTTGGCCGTTGCGATTGGATCCAATGCGGAAGTGGGTTCATCCATCAGCAGTATTTCAGGTTCCACCGCCAAACCGCGAGCGATTACTAACCGCTGTTGCTGGCCACCGGAAAGTCCCATAGCGTTCTTATGCAGCCTATCCTTGACCTCATCCCACAAATGGGCCTGCTGTAGACTGCGCATGACCAGTTCGTCCAGTGTGGCCTTGTCCTTCATGCCGTGGACCTTGGGTCCGTAGGCCACATTATCGTAGATGCTCTTGGGAAAGGGATTGGGGCTCTGAAAGACCATGCCGACCTGCTTGCGCAGTTTGGTGACATCGATGTTCTCATTATAGATATCCACGCCGTTGACTTCCATCAGACCCTCAACACGGGTGCCAATTATCGTGTCGTTCATGCGGTTAATTGTGCGTAAAAAAGTAGATTTTCCACAACCGGAAGGACCAATCAGTGCAGTGACCGCTTTCTCTTTAAATTCAGCATTGATCTGATGTAAGGCTTGAAAATCGCCGTAAAAGAAGTTCAGATCCTTAACTTTTATCATAGTTTTCAACGTATTAACCTCTCCTCTTTGCATAAGCCTGGAATGCGTAAGCCATACAGTTCAATGCGATAATGACGCCCAGCAAAATTGTCGCGGTCGCATAGGCATTGTCAATTGAAACGCTTTCCATAGATAGAATATAAACATGCACCGGCATGGTGCGGCCTGAATCCCATATGGAAGATACGGAATTGAGCGTGGAGCCAAAGGTCAGGAAGACCGCGGCCGTCTCACCAATAATTCTTCCCAGAGACAGAATCACACCCGTGATAATACCAGACATAGCCGAAGGGATGACCACTCTGATAATGGTGGTCCACTTCCCTGCTCCCAAAGCGTAAGAAGCGTCACGATAAGACTGGGGCACGGCCCGGATGGCTTCCATGATGGTTCTCGTTAGAATGGGCAGTCCCATGAGAGCCAAGGTTACGGAACCCGACACCAAACTCCAAGACCAGCCAAACATGGTGACAAAGACGTTGAAGCCAAATAGACCGAAAACGATTGACGGTACACCCGCCAGCGTTTCAATACCAGAGGTCAGAATGTCGAGAATCCTACCCTTGATAGCGTACTCCTGTAGGTAAATGGCAGCAGCGATACTGACAGGAACGGCCAGGAGCAAGGAGAACAATGTCAGGTAGACTGTCGCGGATATCACATTACTGATGCCACCGTGACGTCCGGCATCAGTCGTTTCTTGGGTGATGAAGTCCATGCTGATAAACTTGAAACCTTCAGAAACAATGTGCCCGAGGACCAGCAATAGCACAGACAGAACAGCCGCAATGCAGATCCAAGTTAGGATATCCCAGATTTTGATCTTATTCACTCTGATCACCTGCCATTCTCTTGAAACTTCTGTTGATTAGAAAATTGACAATCAGGATGATGAACATGAGTACTGCCCCGCAGGCAAAAAGTGCCTCTCGATGCATGCCTGTGGAATACCCGATTTCCAAGGCGATGTTTCCAGTGATGGTGCGCACTGGCTCTAAAACGGATGTAGGAAAGACCTTAGCATTACCCGTTACCATCAGAACCGCCATAGTTTCACCGATAGCTCTGCCGAAACCGAGCACCAAAGCCGTAATCAGTCCCGGTATCGCTGCAGGGATGACAACCTTGAAAATTGTATACCACCGATCCGCACCTAAAGCATAGGAACCATCCCTGTACTCTTTAGGTACTGCACGAAGGGCATCGGCGGAGATCCGTACAACTGTCGGGAGAATCATGATTGCAAGGACAATCCCCCCAGCCAGTACGCTATACCCTTGACGGCTACCGAGATGAACCCGTATAGCCGGAACCAAGATCACCAGTCCCCAGAATCCATAAATAACAGAAGGAATTCCCGCGAGTAAGTCAATGAAAGCCTGTATAACAGATGCCGTACGTTTAGAAGCGATTTCCGCCAGATAAACGGCACTCAATAGGGCTATCGGTCCGCCGATTAGCAGAGCGCAGAGGGTAACGGCGCCGGTACCGACTATCATGGTTAGAATTCCGAGTTCTGGAACCTCTCGGTCAGGTAGCCAAGAAGAGCCAAAAAGGAACTTAAATAATCCGTATTCAGAAAACACTGGCCATCCTGCAGAGACAATCGAATAGGTGATGGCGATAACCGCTATGACCGAAAGAGAGGCACATAGGAATAATATACCTCTGATCAATCGTTCGTTTTTATTCATATGAGCCTCCTCAAGGATTGGTAGATGGGATGCAATGTCTATTGGACGGCGATTAAACCGAGTTCCTGTCCGAGTTCTTGTCCATCTTCGCTAAGAGTAAAGTTTATGAACCATTTGGCCAACCCTTCAGCATCCCCCTTGGTAGCATAGTTGAAGGGACGAGCTACTGGGTAGCTGCCGTCTACAATGTTCGCGACAGTTGGTTCGGCTCCGCCAACCATTAGGCCTTTAACGGTTTCATCAAGAGCTGCAAGAGAGATATAACCAATAGCATTGGGATCTTTTTGGACAGCGGCTTTAACTGCACCAGTGGATCCCTGTTCAACCAAGGTAGAGTCAAACTCTTTTTCCTGACCAAGTACGATATCTTTGAAAGCACCGCGTGTTCCAGATGAAGCTTCGCGATTGACTGCATTAATGGCTTCGTCAGCTCCGCCGACTTCCTTCCAGTTGGTCACTTCGCCACTGAAAATTTGGGCGATTTGCTCCATGCTCAAGTCACTTACCGCATTGCTGTTGTGAACAACGATCGCAATACCATCTTTGGCGATTACGATTGGTTGCAGTCCGCCATCTAGCTCAGAAGATTTGAGTTCACGGGAAAGGGCACCGATATCGGCTGCACCGCTCAGAGCTGCTGTACCACCGGCAGAAGAACCGCCACCTTGTACGTTGACAGTGACACCTGGGTGAATTCGCTCAAACTCTTCTTTAAGGAGGTCGGAGAAAGGCTGTACGGAAGTAGATCCCGCAATGGTCAGAGTTGCAGTGACCGCGTTGACGGGAATTAGACCGATGGTTTCAGCCAAGAATTGGCCTTCAGTTCCAAGTGTGAAGTCAATAAAAGTCTTAGCAAGACCTGCTGCATCACCAAGTGTGGCGTAATTGAAGGGGCGAGATACGGGGTAGCTACCACTTACGATGTTATTAACCGTTGCTTCAGCTCCATTGACGCTAAGGCCTTTAACCGTGTCGTCAAGAGATGCTAAAGAGATGTAGCCGATTGCATGGGGATCATTCTGGACAGCTGCTTTAACTGCCCCTGTGGATCCCTGCTCTACCAAAGTTGAATCAAACTCTTTTTCGTTACCAAGTACAATGTCTTTGAAAGCACCACGGGTACCAGAAGAAGCTTCGCGGTTAACTGCGTTGATGGCCACATCAGCTCCGCCAACATCTTTCCAGTTCGTAAGCGCACCGCTGAAGATATCTGCAATCTGGTCGATCGTCAAGTTAGCGACGCTGTTAGCGTTGTTGACAACTATAGCGATACCATCCTTGGCAATAACAATTGGCTTGAGTCCGCCATCAAGTTCAGAAGATTTGAGTTCGCGGGAAAGGGCGCCGATGTCGGCTGCGCCGGAAGTAGCTGCCGTGCCGCCAGCAGAAGATCCCCCGCCCTGGATGTTAACCGTAACATCGGGATAATGAGCTTCAAAGGCTTCTTTCAGCAAGTCAGAGTAGGGTTGTACAGAAGTGGATCCAGCGATCGTCAATGTGCCGCTTACGGTCGAGCCGCTATCCGGCGGATCTACTGGAGTGCCAGGGTCATTGGCTTCAGGCTGGCAGCCAGCAAAAAGGCTGACGACCATTAATAAAACAAATACTGTTGATAGTAATTTACGCATTCGTTTGTTCCTCCTCGAACTAAACATAAATGTTACGGTCTAAAGATATCAAAAAACACTTACCCAATATTGTAGTAAGTGTTAATTGATTGTTAAGAAATTGTAAAGATTAGTGATTAAGGGTTATGCCTGCGGAAAAGAGACCGTGACAACCGTACCTTCCCCCTCCCGGCTTCGGATATTCAGCTGGCCGTCCTGAGCTTGCAGCAGGTGCTTGACAATGGCCAGTCCAAGACCGTAGCCGCCACTGTCTTGATGGGTCCGTCCCTGATCGGTTCTGTAGAAGCGCTCTGTAACCCGGGTCAGTTTGTCAGCGGGAATCCCGATTCCATTGTCTTCAATGTGAACAGCCAGCCTCTCCCCGATTTTTTCACAAGAGAAAACAATTTTACCACCGTCTCCAGTGTATTTAAGAGCGTTGCTGAATAGATTGCGCAAGATCTGCTCGACGCGGAAATAGTCCGCCAGCACCACCTGCCCTTCTGCAACGCGGTTTTCAACAGTGATGTTTTTCTTCTGGGCTGTCGGCCCGCTCTCTTCAATTAAGTCCAAAATGATTTCAGACAGTTCTACCCTGCTGATATCCATGCGCAACTGGCCGCTTTCTAATCGAGATAGCTCCAGCAGATCCTCAATCAGCTTACGCAGCCGCTCTGTTTCCTTTGATATGATGGTTAAGAACTCATAAATCTGGGGATCATCCCTATCCATATCCAAGATGGTTTCCGTAAAGCCTGCAATGGTTGTGACCGGTGTACGCAACTCATGAGAGACATTGGCGATGAGGTCACGACGGTTGAGCTCCATTTTGCGCAGGATAGTAATATCGTGGAAGAGTAGAATGACACCTCGGAACTGTTCCCGCTCTTCATCAGCGAAAAGCGGTGTCAGTACAACCTGAGTATGAGTCTGCTCAAGACCGTTCTGCAAAAGGGTCTCAAAAGATGTGAAAGTGGGATTTTCCAGACCATTTTCAACGGCTTCAATGAGTTTGACATTGCGCAGGCTCAGCAGATAGGATTTGTTAAGGTGCTGATCAGAAAGCGTAAGCAGATTGCGCAACGCTGGGTTGGTCAAACGGACCATACCGTGTTGATCTATGAAAAGAAAGCCGCTTTCCATGGTATTCAAGATTGTCTTGAGTTCCACTTCCTTGCTGCGAATGGACTCGAAGTTTTGTTGGAGCTGCTCACTCATACGATTGAAGGAGATCAGCAGGTCATACGTTTCAATGCTGGTCGGTCGCACATTGAGTAGTACGCCATATTCCCCTTCCGTCATATGGTTGAAAGACCGATGCAGCACTTCTAGTGGGTTAAGCAGTCTGCCGATTAGCAGCCAGGTCAGCAGCATAATCATCATAACACCGGCCATCGTGATTTCACCCACTCGCAACACTTGGCTGCGCACTAACTGATCAATCTCTGCCGCAGGCATAGCCAGCCTGATGATACCCAGCTTATTCTGGTCCGTATCTTTAAGCAACATAGCGGAATAAAGCATATCGGTGCCCAAGGTCTCACTGTAACGGCGGGACTGTCCGTAACCAGAGTCTAGGGCTTCTTTTATTTCATCGCGTGTCAGGTGATTATCCATGGCGGCGACATCGGTAACTTCGGAATCCGCCACAACTACGCCGTACGTATCGATAAAGGTCGCACGCGCCCCGACAGTAGAAGCCAAATGATAAACTTGCCCAGTCAGCGACCAATCAGCAGGTGGATCGGTTAGATCTGCGACCAACTGCCCTGCGGTCAGATTGAGGCTCTGATTCATATTCTGCAGTAATTGATTCATATAGAACTCACGATAGTTACTGGACAAGGTGCTTGTGATAAAAAATATCAGAACGGTAATCAGTATCGCGGTCACCAGAACTACCTGGACGCGGAGAGATAGGTTACGCATGTCGCTGTCTCATCCTGTAGCCGATCCCTCGAACCGTTTCGATATAGCCGTCACTGGATTTTGGGATATTCAGTTTTTCCCTGAGGTGACTGATGTGGACATCAATGATGCGACTGTCGCCTATGAAGTCGGTCCCCCAGACGCGGTCCATGATTTCATTGCGATGCAGGGCCTTACCACAATTTTGAGCCAAGTAATGGAGCAGGTCGAACTCTAGGGATGTCAGGTTGACTTCATTGCCATCATTGCGGACAATACGAGTAGCTGGATTCAGTGTTACATCACCGAATACCAGGTCATGGCGATCATGTTCACTTCCCTGCTGATTGACACCCTCAAAACGACGAAGCACCGCCTTTACCCTTGCTAGCAGTTCTCTGATACTAAAGGGTTTGCTGAGATAATCGTCAGCCCCCAGTTCTAGTCCGACGATTTTATCAAGTTCCGTATCTTTGGCACTCAGAAAAATGACCGGAATTTTACGATGCCTTTGCAGTTCAAGGCAAAGGGTCAGACCGTCCATTCCAGGCAGCATAATATCAAGGATCGCTAAATCGAAATGCTGAGCAGCGGCCAACTCCAGCGCTTCCTCGCCGCTGCCAGCAGCGCTTACTTCATAATTGCTCTTGGTCAGATTGTATTCAATGAGTTTACGAATTGCGGGTTCGTCATCACATACCAGAATTTTCTTATTCATAATGACTCCTAATTAACGGGATGCAAGGGTTTCTGTCCTTCACATACTCTCAACATATCCGCAGCAGCTCGACTGGCAATCGCATCTAAACATTCATAAGTTGATCCCCCAATATGGGGTGTAAATGACGTGTTGGCTTGTTTAAATAAATCATCATTGAGGTTCGGCGGCTCTGTGCTAAAAACATCGCATCCTGCCCATCGAATCGTTGCTGAACGTAAAGCGTCCGTTAGGTCACTTTGATTAACAATAGCCCCACGCGCCACATTAATGAGGATGCCATCTGGTCCTAGAAGCATCAACTCTTTTTTCCCAATCAAATCTCTCGTCTCGTCATTGAGCGGTACATGTACCGTTACAATGGATGCCCATTTCAAAAGGGCTTCCAGAGTTTGAAATGAATAGTTTGCATCGTCTTGATTATAAGCATCATAGTAGTGGACATCCGCACCAAAAGCACTGACGATGTCAGCGACACGGCGGCCAATGTTCCCTAAACCGATAATCCCAACGCGTTGCGACCCCAGTTCATGGCCAATTTGACGACCCGCGTCCCATTGACCACTTTTGATTAATGCATCTGCCCGACTGATGCCCCGTAAGGCATCCAGCATCAAACCCACTGCCAATTCCGCAGCTGCAATAGCGTTACCTGCTGGGATATTAGTCACCGTAATCCCCTTTTGCGTACAATACGCGACATCCACTTGATCAACCCCAACACCATGAAGTGTAATGACTTTACACACCGTTAATCGGTCGATTAACCATCGATCGATAATACCCGACCGAATCAGAATCGCGTCCGCCTCAACTAGGTCATCATACCACTCAGGCAGCTCAGATATGCCTTCTAAGGTGTTAAAGGGTAAGGGTACGATCGTAAGTCGCGCCTGGTCCTCCATCACTTCTAACATCGCATTTTCAGCCACAGGCAAATCGGCTAGAGCCGTCGCAACAAATTTATACATAAAAACACCCCCATAAAGAAATTACCATCTTTTCTAGTGATAGGCAAGAGCCTTTTAAATAATCTAACCGTTCTGTAAAACTAATGATCTAGGTGATAAATTTGCAGAGGTTTTAAGATGCCAGACGATGGTTTTCAATCAATGAATAACGATCTCCCCA